>CALWJG010000080.1 GCA_944380945.1 uncultured Agathobaculum sp.
ACCGTGTCCCAGAAGGTGCCGGTCGCGGAGACCAGCGCCTGCCGCACCGGGTTGCGGGTCTGCGCGGCGCTCGCCACGAGCGGCGCGGAGCCCATGCCGGATTCGTTCGAGAACAGGCCGCGCGCCACGCCGTACTGCATCGCAATGCGCATGCCGCCGCCGACCAGACCGCCCGCGACCGCGCCGGGCTTGAACGCCAGCGTCACAATCGCTTGCAGCGCGGGCAGGATGAAATCCCAGTTGATGCACAGGATCACGATGCAGCCGCCCACATAGAACGCCGCCATGAACGGCACCAGCTTTTCGCACACGACCGCGATCGACTGGATGCCGCCGATGATGACGATGGCCGTGATCACCGCGAACACGATGCCGATGGCGAGCGGCGGGATGTCGACCGGGCTGTTGCCGCGGATGATCTCGGAGATCGCGTTGATCTGCGTGCCGCAGCCGATGCCGAACGAGGCCAGCATGGCCAGCAGCGCAAACGCCACGCCCAGCCACTTGAGGTGCAGGCCGCGCTCGAGCGCGTACATCGCGCCGCCCTGCATACGGCCGTCCTTGGTCTGCACGCGGTATTTGACCGCGATCAGGCTCTCCGCGTACTTGGTGGCGATGCCGAACACGCCGGTCAGCCAGCACCAGAGCACCGCGCCCGGGCCGCCGAGGAATACCGCCGTGCCCACGCCGACGATGTTGCCCGTGCCGATGGTGGACGCGAGCGCGGTCGTCAGCGCCTGAAACTGGCTGACGTCGCCCGGCGAATCCGGGTCCTTGGTGACCGACAGGCGGATGCCCGTGAACGTCTTGCGCTGGATGAAGCCGGTGCGCACGGTCATGAACAGGTGCGTGCCCATCAGCATGACGATCATCGGCAGGCCCCAGATCCAGTTGTCGATGGCAGTCACAATATTCGCAAATGCCTCCATGAATGTTTTCCCTTCCCCTCTTGTGTGAATGATTATACGAAAAAGGGAGCGAAGCGGGCGCTTCGCTCCCTTTTTTGCATCCGGGAGCTGCGGCGTCTCCGGCGCGTCCTTGCGCCGGGCGTCCGCAATATGTGTTTATTATACCCGAACGGCCTGTCAAATGCAAGAAAAAATCGCCGGATCGGGGCGTTCCGGCGCCTGCCGCGCACAAAGCGGCGCACCCCGCCGCCCGTTCCGCCGCACCGCTTCGGTTTTTGCCGGTTTTCCTTTTTCGGGGCGAAATCTCCGCTTCGGCGGGATTTTCACCCCGCTGTTTTACACATTTTTCTTGATTTCTTTGCCATGGTAAAGTATAATGGAAAAGTATCAGCAGCCTTTGTGCTGTGGAAATTGGGGGTATAACAGAAATATGGGAGATTCCTATCAGATCATGATCACCATGATCGCCTATATGCTGGCGGTCATTGTGATCGGCGTGGCGTTTGCGCGGCGGGCCAACCGCAACTCGGACGCCTACTTCCTCGGCGGGCGCTCGCTCGGCCCGTGGGTCGCGGCGATGAGCGCCGAGGCCTCGGATATGTCCGGCTGGCTGCTCATGGGCCTGCCCGGCGTGGCCTACTGGTGCGGCATTGCGGACGCCTCCTGGACCGCGATCGGTCTGGCGCTCGGCACCTACATCAACTGGCTGATCACGTCCAAGCGCCTGCGCCGGTACAGCGAAAAGGCCAACGCGATCACGCTGCCCGAGTTCTTCTCCAACCGCTTCCACGAGAAGAGCAAGGTCATCATGACCATCGCCGCGCTGTTCATCCTGATCTTCTTCACGGTCTACGCGGCCAGCTGTCTGGTCACCTGCGGCAAGCTGTTCTCCACGCTGTTCGGGCTGGGCTATGTGCCGATGATGATCGTGGGCGCGGTGTTCGTGCTCATCTATACGATCATCGGCGGCTTCCTCGCGGAGAGCGCGTCCGACTTCATGCAGGCGATCGTGATGATCATCGCGCTGGTGATCATCGTCATCACCGGCACGACCGTTGCCGGCGGTCTGGATGCGGTCATCGAAAACGCCAAGTCCATCCCGGGCTTCTTTGACTTCTTCGGCATCGCCACCCCGGTGACCGACGCTGCCGGCGTGCAGCAGGCGGTCGACGGCGTGCCGCAGTTCGGCGAAGCCGGCGTATACGGCCTGCTCAACATCGTCTCCATGCTGGCCTGGGGCCTCGGCTACTTCGGCATGCCGCAGGTGCTGCTGCGCTTCATGGCCATCCGCCGCGAGAGCGAGCTGACCACCTCGCGCCGCATTGCGACCGTGTGGGTGCTGATCTCGCTGACCGTTGCAGTATTCATCGGCCTGGTCGGCCGCACGCTGTTCCCGACCGCGCTGACCACCGCGTCGGATGCGGAAAACGTGTTCATCCTGCTCTCCACCAGCCTGCTGCCGCCGCTGCTGGCCGGTCTGGTCATGGCGGGCATCCTCGCGGCGACCATCAGCTCGTCCGACTCCTACCTGCTGATCGCCGCCTCGGCCTTTGCCAAGAACATCTATCAGGGCCTGCTGCACCGCAAGGCGAACGACAGGCAGGTCATGAACATGTCCCGCTTTGCGCTGGTCGCCATCACCGTGATCGCGATCGTGATCGCGCTGGATGAGAACAGCGTCATCTTCACCATCGTCAGCTTCGCATGGGCGGGCTTCGGCGCGACCTTCGGCCCGCTGATGCTGTTCAGCCTGTTCTGGAAGCGCATCAACCGCGCCGGCGCCATCGCGGGCATGATCGGCGGCGGCTGCATGGTGTTCCTGTGGAATCTGGTCATCAGCAAGCTGGGCGGCATCTGGGATATCTACGAGCTGCTGCCCGCGTTCCTGTTCTCCAGCCTGTGCATCGTGGTGGTCTCGCTGCTCACCGCGCCGCCGTCCAAGGAGATCGAGGAGGAGTTCGACGCAGTCCGCGCAAGCGGCCGCTGAGCGCCCCTTTTGAACGGAAAAACAGCCGCCGCCGTCCCGAGGGACGGCGGCGGCCTTGCTTTTTGCGCCGGCCACGCCGCCTGCGCGCACAAACGCCTGCGGCAGGCAAAAAATTTGCCGAAAAAGCTATACAGCGCGCCGCAAACATGGTATGCTATAATTTACAGAGAAAAGCTATGGATAAGGAAGAGCGAGAGCATGGAACTGTTGAAAGAACGGATCAGGAAAGACGGCGTCATCAAGGCGGGCAATGTGCTCAAGGTGGATAATTTCCTCAATCACCAGATGGACATTGCGCTGTTCAACGAGATCGGCAAGGAGTTCAAGCGCCGGTTTGCGGACGTCAAGGTCGACCGCATCCTCACCATCGAGGCGTCGGGCATCGGCATTGCGGCGGTCGCGGCGCAGTATTTTCAGGTGCCGGTGGTGTTTGCCAAAAAGGCGCAGTCGATCAATCTGGACGGCGATATGCTGTCCGCGCAGATCGAGTCCTTCACCCACAAGCGCCGGTATGAGGTCATCGTGGCCAGCCGCTTCCTCAACCCGGGGGAAAACGTGCTGATCATCGACGATTTCCTCGCCAACGGCTGCGCAGCGCTCGGCCTGTGCGAGATCATCCAGAAGGCGCACGCCAATGTGGCCGGCATCGGCATCGTGATCGAGAAGGGCTTCCAGCAGGGCGGCAAGCTGCTGCGGGAAAAGGGCCTGCGCGTCGAGTCGCTCGCCATTGTGGACGGCATGGACGCCGATACACAGACCGTGCAGTTCCGCGACTGAGTCCCGCGCGCAGAGCAGAAGAACGGCATCGCGCCCTCTGCCGGCGGCAGCCCCGCCCGGCAGGGGGCGTTTTTGCGCCTGCGGCAGGGGGAGGGCCGGCTTCGTTATCCGGCAAAAAAGATAACGCAAATCGTGTGCGGCGGTTTGTTTTTTTCGCCTATCCATGGTATGATAAGCACATCAGGAACGACAAAACGCAGTTTTGTGCAAACGGAGGAAAAGATATTGTTGACGATCGGGCAATATGTCAGGCCGGCGAGCCTGGATGAGGCATACGCGCTTTGCCAGAAGAAAAACAACGTCGTGCTGGGCGGCATGCTGTGGCTCAAGATGCAGCGCCGCACTGTCGGCACGGCGATCGACCTGTGCGATCTGGGGCTGGACCGGATCGAGGAGACCGAAACCGAATACCGCATCGGCGCGATGGTGCCGCTGCGCGCGCTCGAGCAGCACGCGGGTCTGGCCGCGCTGACGCATGGCGCGATGGAGGAGGCGGTGCGCCACATCGTGGGCGTGCAGTTCCGCAACTGCGCCACGCTGGGCGGCAGCCTGTGGGGCCGGTTCGGGTTCTCGGATGTGCTGACGCTGCTGCTCGCGCTGGACGCGACGGTCGTGCTGCACCACGCGGGCGCGCTGCCGCTGGCAGACTTCGCCGCGCTGCCGCGCGAGACGCGGGACATCCTGACCCATGTGCGCATCCCCAAAGCGCCGCGGCGGGTCGCCTACCTGTCCCAGCGCAATATTTCGACCGATTTCCCGGTGCTGGCCTGCGCGCTCAGCGAGCAGAACGGACAGTATGCCTGCGCGATCGGCGCGCGGCCCATGCCGGCCGTCCGGCTGGCGGACGACAAGGGCCTGCTCGCGCAGGGCGTTACGGAAGAGAGCGCCCGCGCCTTTGCGGAGGATATCGCCGCGCGTGTGACGTTCGGCAGCAACATGCGCGCGAGCGCGGACTACCGGCGCGAGATCTGCAAGGTGCTCGTGCGCCGCGCGGCGCTCGCGCTCGGAGAGGAGGGGTAAGGCATGGAGATCAAACTGACGCTCAACGGCAAGCCGGTGACCGCGTCCGTCGACGCGGACACGCTGCTGATCGACTTTGTGCGCGATCACGGCTGCTATTCGGTCAAGCGCGGGTGCGAGACCGCGAACTGCGGCCTGTGCACCGTGCTCATGGACGGCACGCCGGTTTTATCGTGCAGCGTGCTCGCGGCGCGCGCGGCGGGCCATCATGTGCAGACGCTCGAGGGCCTGCAGGAGGAAGCCGCGGACTTTGTCGGCTTTATCGCCGATCAGGGCGCGGAGCAGTGCGGCTTCTGCAACCCCGGCTTTGTGATGAATACGGTGGCGCTGCTGCGCGAAAACCCCGACCCGACGGACGACGAGATCCGCGCCTATCTCGCGGGCAACCTGTGCCGCTGCTCGGGCTATGAGGGACAGCTGCGCGGCATCCGCGCCTATCTGGACAGCCGAAAGGGGGCGCAGGCATGAGCGAAAGCAAATTCCGCGTGGTGGGACAGCCGGTGCGCAAAAAGGACGCCATGCAGCTGCTGCTGGGCAAGCCGGCCTATACGGACGACGTGACCCCGCACGACTGTCTGGTGGTCAAGGTGCTGCGCTCGCCGCACGCCCATGCGCTCATTGAGGAGATCAACACCGACGTCGCGATGAAGGTGCCGGGCATCGAGGCGGTCTTCACCTGGAAAGACGTGCCGCAAAAGCGGTTCACCATGGCCGGACAGACCTATCCCGAGCCCTCGCCCTGTGACCGGCTGCTGCTCGACCGGCGCGTGCGCTTTGTGGGCGACGCGGTCGCGGTCGTTGCGGGCGAAAGCGAAAAAGCGGTCGACAAGGCGCTGCGGCTCATCAAGGTGAAGTATCAGGTGCTCGAGCCGGTGCTCGACTTCCGAGCGGCCAAGGACGGCAGCATTCTCGTGCATCCGGAGGACAACTGGTATGCGCCCTGCCCGGTCGGGGCGGACAACCAGCGCAACCTGTGCGCAAGCGACACCTGCGGCGACGGGGACGTGGATGCGGTGCTTCAGGACTGCGACGAGGTCGTCGACCACGTCTACCACACCAAGGCCTGCCAGCAGGCCATGATGGAGACCTTCCGCACCTATACCGAGATCGACCCCTACGGCCGGCTGCGCATCGTCTCCTCCACGCAGATCGTGTTCCATGTGCGCCGCATCATCGCCAACGCGCTGGACATCCCGAAAAGCAGGATCCATGTCGTCAAGCCGCGCATCGGCGGCGGCTTCGGCGCCAAGCAGACGGTCGTGGCCGAGGTCTATCCCGCGCTCGTGACGTGGAAGACCGGCAAGCCCGCCAAGATGATCTACACCCGCGAGGAATGCCAGACCGCGGGCTCGCCGCGGCATGAGATGGAGGTCCATGTGCGCGTGGGCGCGAACCGGGACGGCGTGATCCGCGCGATCGACGTATACACCCTGTCCAACACCGGCGCTTACGGCGAGCACGGGCCGACCACGGTCGGCCTGTCCGGACACAAATCCATCCCGCTGTACACGGGCAACCTCGAGGCGTTCCGCTTCGCATATGACGTGGTGTACACCAATATGCAGGCCGCGGGCGCCTACCGCGGCTACGGCGCGACGCAGGGCATTTTCGCGGTCGAATGTGCGGTCAGCGAGCTGGCCGACCGGCTGGGGATCGACCCGGTCGCCATCCGCGAGAAAAACATGGTCCGCGAGGGCCAGATCATGCAGGCCTATTACAACGAACCCGCCAGCGCCTGCGCGCTCGACCGCTGCATGGCGCGCTGCAAGGAGCTGTTCGGCTGGGCGGAAAAATACCCCGTGCGCGACATGGGCAACGGCAAGGTGCGCACTGCGGGCGTAGCCATGGCCATGCAGGGCTCGGGCATCTCGGGCGTGGACGTGGGCTCCGCGACCATCAAGCTGAGCGATGAGGGATTCTACAACCTGATCATTGGCGCGGCGGACATGGGCACGGGCTGCGACACCATCCTCGCGCAGATGGCCGCCGAGTGCATGGACTGCGGCATGGACGACGTGGCCGTGTTCGGCGCGGACACCGACGCCTCACCCTACGATTCGGGCTCCTATGCGTCCTCGACCACCTATGTCACCGGCAAGGCGGTCGAAAAGGCGTGCAGCCAGCTGAAGGACCAGATCTGCGCCATTGCGGCGGACATGCTGGACTGCCGGCCGGACGAGCTGGCCTTCGCCGGACGCACGGTGCGCAAGCTGGACGGCACGGGCGAGGTCTCGCTCGCCGACATCGCCACCAAATCCATGTGCGGCAACCTGACCGCGGTCGAGGCCACCGCCACCCATTCCTCGCCCACCTCGCCCCCGCCGTTCATGGTCGGCATGGCCGAGATCGAGCTCGACCGCGAGACCGGTCAGGTGGACGTTGTCAACTATGTGGCAGTCGTGGACTGCGGCACGCCGGTCAACCC
>CALWJG010000081.1 GCA_944380945.1 uncultured Agathobaculum sp.
GGGTGTTACGCGTTCTTGAGAGTCTTGATGCGCTCGGCGGCGAGCAGGATGCCCGCCTTGCCCGAGGAATAGGTCAGGCCGCCCTGCATATAGCACACATAGGGCGCGCGCATGGGCGCGTCCGCGGACAGCTCGATGGACGCGCCCTGCACGAACGCGCCCGCGGCCATGATGACCTGATCGTCATAGCCCGGCATATCCCACGGCTCGGGCGTGACGAACGAATCCACCGGCGCGCCGGCCTGAATGCCCTCGCAGAAGCGGCGCAGCGGGTCGGGCGCGCCGAAGGCGATGGTCTGGATGATGTCGTACCGCGGCTCCTCCGCGCGGGGGCTGACCTCGTAGCCCAGCTTTTCCATCACCTTGGCGCAGAAGATCGCGGTCTTGAGCGCCTGCGCGGTGGTGTGCGGCGCGAGGAACAGGCCCTGATACAGCAGGCGGTTCTGGCCCATGGTGCAGCCGCACTCCCCGCCGATGCCGGGCGCGGTCAGCTTGTAGGCCGCGTTCTCCACCAGATCCGCGCGGCCGGCGATGTAGCCGCCCGTGGGCGCAAGGCCGCCGCCCGGGTTCTTGATGAGCGAGCCCGCGATGAGGTCCGCGCCCACCTGCGTCGGCTCGAGCTCCTCGACGAACTCGCCGTAGCAGTTGTCCACCAGAATGGCGGCGTGCGGGTTGGCCTCGCGCACCGCGCGGCAGATCTCCCCGATCTCCGCGCAGGAGAGCGTTTTGCGCACCGCGTAGCCCCGGCTGCGCTGGATGAACACCAGCTTTACCGTATCGTCCCGCGCGGCGGCGGCGATGGCAGGCAGGTCGGGCGCGCCGTCCTTCAGATCGACCTGTTTGTAGCCGATGCCGTAGCGCTTCATGCTGCCGCAGTAGTCGCCGGTGATGGTGTTCTGCAGGGTGTCGTAGGCCGGTCCGGTGACCGAGAGCACGGTGTCCCCCGTCTGCACGGCGGAGAACAGCGCGCAGGACAGCGCGTGCGTGCCGTTGACAAAGCCGATGCGCACGAGCGCGGCCTCCGTGCCGAAGATGTCGGCGTAGATGCGGTCGAGCGTGTCGCGGCCGTAATCGTCGTAGCCGTAGCCGGTGGTGCCGGCGAACAGGTTGTCCGACACGCGGTTTTTGGCGAACGCAGCCAGCACCTTTTCGGTGTTGCGGTCGCAGATCTCCTCGATGCGCGCAAAGTACGGCATGATTTCGCGCTCGGCCTGCCGGCCGAGCGCGCGGATCTCGTCTGATATCTGTAAGTATTCTGCCATTTGTTCTGTTATTCTCCTAATACCGATTGTCCGTCCGGCAGGGTGAACAGGCCCTCGTCGGGCAGCTCGGTCTGCAGATCGCTGACCTCCACCCGGCGGGTCAGGGTCTCCCCGCGGTAAAACGACGCCGCGCGGAGCAGCCCGGAGGCTGCGGAAACAAAGTACACGCAGCGGTAGCCGTCCCGCTCGAACGCAGCCATGATGCAGGGCTCGTAGTCGATGTCCTGCCGGCCGGCGTCCGTCAGCGCGACGCCCTCGGCGAGCACGTCCTCATAGGTGGGCAGCATGGCCGCGGCGTCATCCGAAAAATCGCCCCATGCGCCCGCGTAGGCTTCGCTGTCGCCCGCGTCCCACGCATACATGCGGTCGCCGGCGCGCAGCAGCGTGCGGGTGACCGTATCCCCCTCCCCCAGCGTGTCCGTGCGCACGGCGTCGTCCCGCGCGTAGCGGCGGCAGCGCAGCGTGGAGGAGCCGCCCGTGTAATAGAGCGTGTTTTCGACCGTGCAGCTGTATGCCGCCGGCCGCTCGAGCGAGGCGATGACGCGCTGGGCGTTGTCCGTCCCGATCTCCACCTCGGCCACGCTCTGCGCGGTGAGCAGGCGGCTCGACCCGCCGGGGGCGGGGGCGTCCTCCCCCTCGCCCGGCAGCACGATGCCGGTGTCCCGCGAATGGGTCAGGCCCGAGGAGAGCACATAGCTCATCACGAGCAGCAGCACGAGCACGCCCGCGCCGAGCGAGGCGATCATCGGCGTGGACAGGCTGCGGCGCGGCCGTCTCACGGCGCGAAGGGCGCGGGTCCGTCCGGGCGCCGGCCGAAATAGTGTTCGATCGCCTGCACGATGCGCTGCGAGGTCTTGCCGTCTCCATAGGGGTTGACCGCGTGCGCCATGGCCGCATAGGCGGCGGGGTCGTCAAACAGCTCGCGCGCCAGACGCACGATGTTGTCCTGCTCCACGCCCGCGAGCTTGACCGTGCCGGCCTCGATGGCCTCGGGCCGCTCGGTCTCGCGGCGGAGCACCAGCACCGGCTTGCCCAGGCTGGGCGCCTCCTCCTGCAGGCCGCCCGAGTCGGTCATAATGAGGTAGCAGCGCGCCATCAGGTTGTGCATCTCGTCCACCGCGAGCGGGTGGATGAGGTGGATGCGGTCGTTGCCGCCGAGGAACTTCTCCGCGGTCTCGCGCACATAGGGGCTCAGGTGCACCGGGTAGACAAAGTGCACGTCCGGATAGGTCTCGGACAGCTGCGCGATCGCGCGGCAGATGTTCTCCATCGGCTCGCCGTAGTTCTCGCGGCGGTGCGCGGTGACCAGCACGACGCGGCTGCCGGCAAAGTCCAGCGTTTGCAGCGCGGGGTCGCGGAAGGCAAAATCCGGCCGCACGGTCATGTGGATGGCGTCCACCACCGTGTTGCCGACGACCGACACGCCCGCGGTGATGCCCTCGCGCGCGAGGTTGTCCCGGTTGCGCGGGGTGGGCGCGAAGTGCAGCGAGGCGATCTGGCCGGTCAGGCAGCGGTTCATCTCCTCCGGGAAGGGGGAGTATTTGTCATAGGTGCGCAGGCCCGCCTCGACATGGCCGACCGGCACCTTGTGGTAAAACGCCGCGAGCGCGCCGGCGAAGGTGGTCGAGGTGTCGCCGTGGACGAGCACGAGGTCGGGCTGGGCTTTGTCCAGCACCTCGTCCAGCCCGTGCAGGCTCTTCTCGGTGATCGTGGCGAGCGTCTGCCGCGGCTGCATGATGTTCAGGTCGTAATCCGGCCGGATATGGAAAATGTCCAGCACCTGATCGAGCATCTCGCGGTGCTGCGCGGTGACGCACACGATGGACTCGGTGCTCTCGCTCTGCTCGAGCGCGCGCACCAGCGGGGCCAGCTTGATGGCCTCCGGCCGGGTGCCGAACACGGTCATTACCTTAATCTTTTTCATGGTCGTTTTTCTCCTCCTGCGCATGGGACTGTTCCCCGCCGCCGGGGTGGCGGCGGTGCCCGGCGCTGTAAATGATGCACGCGCCGACCAGAATGACCGCAAGCACGGCCAAAAGCAGCACGATGGCCTTGACCTCGCCCGACGAGGTCAGCACGACCGCGGCGAGGCCGAGCGTGGCGCTGATCGCATACAGGATGGCGACCGCCTGCTTCTGGTTGAAGCCCATGTCGATCAGCTTGTGGTGGACGTGGCCGCGGTCCGGGCTCATGGGGCTGCGCCCCGCCGCGACGCGGCGGATGATGGCGTTGGCCGTGTCGAAGATCGGCAGGCCGAGGATCAGGAACGGCACGGCGAACGAGATCACCGCGTAGAACTTGAACAGCCCGAGGATGGACATGGTCGCCAGCATATAGCCTAAAAAGGTCGAGCCGGTGTCCCCCATGAAGATCTTGGCCGGGTTGAGGTTATAGGGCATGAACCCGATGCACGCGCCCGCAAGCGCCGCCATGGTGACGGCGATGACCATGTTGCCGGTCAGCAGCGCGACGGCGAGCATGGTGACCGCGGCGATCGACGACACGCCGACCGCAAGGCCGTCCAGCCCGTCGATCAGGTTGACCGCGTTGGTGATGCCGACGATCCAGAGAATGGTCACCGGGATGGCGAACACGCCCAGATGGAAAAAGGGCGCGTCCGAAAACGGGTTTAAGCTGGTGAACAGCCGGATCTGCAGCCCGCCCACGCACACCGGTATGGCGGCCGCAATGATCTGCACCGCGAACTTGAGCTTTGCGCCCAGCGCGAGCACATCGTCAAAGATGCCCAGCGCGACGATGATCGTCGCCCCGAGCAGCACGCACAGCATGGTCTGGTCCAGCCGGCCGAACACCAGAATCGAGCACAGGAAGCCGCCGAAGATCGCCAGACCGCCCAGCCGCGGGATGGGCTGCTTGTGCATCCGGCGGTTGTCCTTGGGCACGTCGATCGCGCCGATCTTCTGGGCGAAGCGCTTGACCGGCGGCGTAAACAGGTAGGACAGCACGCCCGCCGCGATGAACGCGGCGACGACCATCCCGATCACAGTGTATTCAGACATGGGTCACTCCTCACTGCCGCGCGCTCACCGCGCGACGAAGCCGACCTTCCGGTAGACCTTGTCCAGCGTCTTGCGCGCGAGATAGGACGCCTTGCGCGCGCCCTCGGTGTAGACCTGCTCGAGGTAGTCCTTGTTTTTGAGCAGGTCCTCGGTCTTTTCGCGGATGGGCCGCAGCAGCTCGACGACCGCCTCGCCCACCGCGGGCTTGAACTCGCCGTAGCCCTTGCCCGCGAATTCGCTCTCCACCTCGGCGATGGTCTTGCCCGTGGCGAGGGCGTAGATCTGGATCAGGTTGGACACGCCCGGCTTGTTCTGCGGGTCCATGACGATGCGGGCCTCGGAATCCGTGACCGCGCGCTTGAACTTGCGCATGATGTCCTCGGGCTTGTCCATGAGCAGGATGTAGCCGTTGGGGTTGGGGTCGGACTTGCTCATCTTCATATTGGGGTCGGCAAGGCTGGTGATCTTGGCGCCCTCGCCCACCTTGGGGTAATAGCCCTCGGGCATGGTGAAGGTGCCCGGGTGCAGGCCGTTGAAGCGGTTTGCGATGTCGCGGCAGATCTCGATATGCTGGCTCTGGTCCACGCCGACCGGCACGAGGTCGGTCTGGTAGAGCAGGATGTCCGCCGCCATGAGCACCGGATAGGTGAACAGGCCGACGTTGATATTGTCCGCATGCTTGGCGGACTTATCCTTGAACTGGGTCATGCGCGAGGCCTCGCCGAACATGGTGAAGCAGTTGAGCACCCACGCCAGCTCCGCGTGCGCGGGCACATGGCTCTGGATGAACAGGATGCTCTTTTCCGGGTCGAGCCCGCAGGCCATATACTGGGCGAGCACCTCGAGGGTCGCGCGGCGCAGCGCGGCGGGGTCCTGACGGACCGTGATCGCGTGCATATCGACCACGCAGTAGATGCAGTTATAATCCTCCTGCAGCAGGGGGAAGTTGCGGATGGCGCCGAGGTAGTTGCCCAGCGTCAGCTTACCCGAGGGCTGCACGCCCGAAAAGATGGTTTTTTTCTTGTTTTCACTCATAGCAGAAAACTTCCCTTACAATGGATTGACGTTGACAGGCGCACGGAGCGCAATACTCCATACTTATCTGTAATCATACCATATCCGGCCGCCTGTTGCAACGGCTTTCTGCCGCGTCAGCCGTGCTCGGCCCAGTCCAGACTGCGGCCGACGGCCTTTGCCCAGCCCCGGCGCAGGCGGGCGCGGGTGTCCGCGTCCATTTCGGGGCGGAACACCGCGTCGCACCGCCAGAGGCGGCGCAGCTCATCGCGGTTTTTCCACACGCCCGCGGCCAGACCCGCGAGGTAGCACGCGCCCAGCGCGGTGGTCTCGCGGATGGCGGGGCGGCGGATGGCGCAGGCCGAGATGTCCGCCTGAAACTGCATGAGGAACCCGTCCCGGCTCGCGCCGCCGTCCGCGGAGAGCGCGGTGAGCGGCACGCCGGTGTCCCGCGCCATGGCGGCGAGCAGGTCGTCCACCTGATAGGCGATGGATTCCTGCGCGGCGCGGATGATGTGCTCGCGGCGGGTGCCGCGCGTCAGGCCGACGAGGCAGCCGCGGGCGTACATATCCCAATGGGGCGCGCCCAGACCGGTGAACGCGGGCACGAGGTAGACCCCGCCCGTGTCCGGCACCTTGCGGGCGTAGTATTCCGCGTCGCGGCTGTCGGTGAAAAAGCGCAGCTCGTCGCGCAGCCACTGGATGACCGCCCCGCCGACGAACACGCTGCCCTCGAGCGCGTACTGCGTCTCGTCCCCGAGCTGCACGGCGATGGTGGTGAGCAGGCCGTTTTGGCTCTCGCAGGCGGCGGCGCCGGTGTTCATCAGCAGAAAGCAGCCCGTGCCGTAGGTGTTTTTGGCCTCGCCCGGGGAAAAGCAGGTCTGGCCGAAGAGCGCGGCCTGCTGGTCGCCCGCGATGCCCGCGATGGGCACCTGCGCGCCCGGCAGGGCGGCCGTGCCGTAGATCTCGCTCGAGGAGCACACCCGCGGCAGCATGGCGCGCGGGATGCCGAGCGCCTCGAGCAGGGTGTCGTCCCAGTCGAGGGTATGGATGTCGAACAGCATGGTGCGGGCGGCGTTGGTCGCGTCCGTGACGTGGGCCCTGCCGCCGGTCAGCTTCCAGACGAGCCAGCTGTCCACCGTGCCGAACAGGATGTCCCCGCGCGCGGCCTTTTCGCGCGCGCCGTCCACATGGTCGAGCAGCCATTTGATCTTGGTGGCGGAGAAGTAGGCGTCCGGAATCAGGCCGGTGGTGCGGCGGATGTGATCGGAAAGCCCCTGCCGCACCAGCTCGTCCACGAGCGGGGCGGTGCGGCGGCACTGCCAGACGATGGCGGGCGCGATCGGGCGGCCGGTGTTCCGGTCCCACAGGATGGTGGTCTCGCGCTGGTTGGTCACGCCGATGGCCGCGACCTCGCCGGCGGGCACATCGGCCGCAGCGAGCGTTTCGAGCATGGCGGCGTACTGGGTGGACCAGATGTCCATGGGGTCCTGCTCGACCCAGCCCGCCTGCGGGTAGTGCTGCGCGAGCTCGTGCTGGCGCACGGCGAGGATGTTCTGCTCGCTGTCAAACAGGATGGCGCGCGAGCTGGTCGTGCCCTGATCGAGGGCGAGGATGTAGGGAGCCGGCATGGGGATGCCTCCTTTGCGTGTCGGTCAGCGCCGGGCTGCGCCGCTGCGCGCGGCGGGGCTGCTGTTATGGGTATCATACCCCGCGGGGG
>CALWJG010000082.1 GCA_944380945.1 uncultured Agathobaculum sp.
GGCCCGGTAGCTCAGTTGGTTAGAGCGCCAGCCTGTCACGCTGGAGGCCGTGGGTTCAAGTCCCATCCGGGTCGCCAATCAAACGGCGATCGTGTGTCGCCGTTTTGTTATGCTGCTGTAGCTCAGTAGGTAGAGTGCATCCTTGGTAAGGATGAGGTCACCGGTTCAAATCCGGTCAGCAGCTCCACAACGCCTGAGAGTTTTCTCAGGTGTTTTCTTTTTTATTCGCAAAACAAAACAGGGCAGCCTGCGTGATGCAGACTGCCCTTGCTTTTTTGTTATTCGCCGACCAGCGGGGTGGACAGGTATCGGTCGCCTGTATCCGGCAGAAGCGCAACGATCGTCTTGTGCGCGTTCTCCGGCCGGCGGGCCAGCTCGGCCGCCGCCCACAGTGCTGCACCCGAGGAGATGCCGACAAACAGTCCCTCACTGTGCGTAAAGGTGCGGGCGGCGGAGAATGCGTCCTCGCCCTTGACGCGCACGACCTCGTCGTATACGCCGGTGTCCAGAACCGCGGGCACAAAGCCCGCGCCGATGCCCTGGATCTTGTGCGGGCCGCCCTGACCGGTGGACAGCACCGGCGATTCATCCGGTTCCACTGCGACGACCCTGATCTGCGGGTTTTGTTCCTTGAGGTAGGAGCCGACGCCGGTGATCGTGCCGCCCGTGCCGACACCCGCTACAAAGATATCCACCTGCCCGTCGGTCTGCGACCAGATCTCTGGGCCGGTCGAGGCGCGGTGCGCCGCCGGATTGGCCGGGTTGTCGAACTGGCCGGGGATAAAGCTGTTCTCGATCTGCTGCGCGAGCTCGTTTGCCTTGGCGATCGCGCCCGCCATGCCCTTCGCGCCCTCGGTCAGCACCAGCTCCGCGCCATAGGCCTTGAGCATGTTGCGCCGCTCGACGCTCATGGTCTCGGGCATGGTCAGGATGATGCGGTAGCCGCGCGCCGCGGCGACTGCGGCAAGGCCGATGCCGGTGTTGCCGCTGGTGGGCTCGATGATGGTCGCGCCGGGCTGCAGCGCGCCGCTGGCCTCGGCTTCGTCGATCATGGCGCAGGCCACGCGGTCCTTGACCGATCCCGCTGGATTGAAATACTCCAGCTTGACGAGGATCTGCGCATGTGCGCCGGCCTTTTCCGCAAAATGCGCGGCGTCATACAGCGGGGTGCCGCCGACCAGCTCGGAAAAGCTGCGCTTGATATCTGACATGGAATCAACCGCCTTTCTGAAATCTACTAAAATCATAGGTGTTTTATATGAATTAAGCATACAAAAAAAGAGCGTGCTTGTCAAGTCGTATTTTGCAGAAGGAAATGGTAAAATAATTCAAAAGTAAGAGAATATGGTGCAATACGAATTCATAGTATTTTGATAAAGTATAAGAAAGTTAAAACTCTAGCAAAACAATAGGAATATTGGGAGGAAAATGCAATGAATTCGTATGAACGTGTTGTTGCGGCGCTCAACCATCAGGAAGCCGATCGCGTACCCGCCTATCCCATCTTGGCCGGCGTGACGCGCAAGCTGGTCGGCGCAAGCTATGAAAAGTGGTCCACGGATGCGGAAACCTGCGCGAATGCCTATATCAAAGCGGTCCGCGACTACGATCTGGACTGCGTGGTTTCGCTGATTGACCTCTCGATCGAATGCACGGCGTGGGGGCAGGAGCTGATCTTTTCCGAGCAGGACGCGGCGCACCCGAACTACAAAAACTGCGTCATCAAGGAGATCGAGGACTACGCAAAGATCAAGAAGGTGGACTATCGCACCTGCGCGCGCATGATGATGCACATCGACGTGTGCAAGCGGCTTGTGGCGGAATTCAAGAACGAAAAGCCGGTCGTGGCCTTTGTGTTCGGTCCACTCGGCACGCTGTCCATGCTGCGCAACCAGTCCGCGATGTACATGGACCTGTATGACGACCCGGACGCGGTCAAGGGCGCGGCGCGCGAGATTGCGGCGACGCTCAAGGACTATGCCGAGGCGCTGTGCGACACTGGCGTGGACGCGATCATGTGGGATACGCTGTTCGCCTCCGGTTCGATCATGTCCAAGAGCATGTGGGTCGAGATGGAGTCCGACCTGATGCGCGAGCTGTCTGCGGCCGTGCGCGCCAAAGGCTGCATGAATATGATCCACAACTGCGGCGAAAAGATCTACTTTGACGTGCAGATCGACGCGATCCAGCCCGCAGCGATCTCCTTCCTGTATCCGCCGGACGACTGCGAGGATTTTGCAGAATGCAAGGCAAAATACGGCGACAAGGTCACGCTGATCGGCTGCGTGCCGCCGACCAATGTTGTGCTTGGTACGGACGAGGAGTGGGACCAGATTTGCCGCGATCAGATCGACGCCATGGCAAAGAACGGCGGCTTCATCCTCGCCACCGGCTGCGAATTTCCGTCCGCTTCGCCGCTCGACCGTGCCAAGCGTATGGTGGACGTGGCCAAGAGCTATGGTATCTACCGCAATTAAGCCATCTTCTCTACTCTTTTCATTCCTTTTCAGGCGAAAGGCCCGCTGCTTTGGCAGCGGGCCTTTCGCTATGCGCCGTCACGGCACATAGTACAATGCAGTCGGCGTCGGCGGATAGGATTCTTCGCGTTCTAAGCAGTCCGTGCCGCAGTGGTAGATGCCGAGTGTGCGGTCAAACCCGAAGGGGAGCAGATAGAGCGTGCCATCCACGATCTCGGCGACGGACGGATAGGGCGAGGTGAGCGTTTCGCCGTCCCCGAACTTCACGACCGGACTGCCGACCGTGACCGTGCAGGTGTAGTCCCCGTGCGTGAGCACGGCGGTTTTGGTTGCGGCGTCGTACTCCACCGTACCGCCGAACGGCTCAACCAGCGCACGGGCGGGGTATCCGTAGATGGGGAATTCGTCAGCCGCGCCGTTGTTCGTGCCGGGCACCGTGTAGAGCACCCGCGGCTCGAGCCGGATGGTGCGGTATTCGTCCGGAAGCGTGTACGGCGCGGGCGCGCGGCCGTCCAGATAGTAAGCGGTGTCGTTCAGGATCACGGCTTCGACCGTGTTCAGGTCGAGCACCTGCTTCCAAATGGAAAAGTTGTTGGCGTTGCTCATTTTGAGCTCGCCCATGGTGTGCAGGCTGCCGTCCTTCATCAGGAAATACAGCGTGTAGTCCAGATCAAAGCGCTGCGTGCGGCTGTCAGCGTGCCATGCCTTCGCATCGAGCGAATACCCCAGGCTGGTCAGCTTGAGGGAGTAAAATGTGGCTTCCGTGCCGTTGGGCAGCGGGATGTTGGTGGGGAAGTCGAACGCGATCTCCGCGCTCTGCATGTTCGGAGTCGGCGGTACATCCAGCTGCCCCTCCGCCCCGTACAGCGTCAGCGAGACCGGACCGTTGCCGTAGATATACGCGCAATATGCCCTTCGCCCGGGCTGGCTGGATTCCGACGTGGTCACAAAATGCCCGCCCCCGCTGCCGTCGCGGTTGACTGTGTGCCCCTTTCGGATCTCGACAAGATCTTCGGACGGCGTTTCGGGGTCGGTCGAGACCTTGCCGAATGGGTCTTCCAGCATTTCCTCGCCGGCCTCGGTCAGCGCGGTCAGCGAGTAGGCGACATAGGTGGTGGTCGCGTCGGACAGCGACTCCTCGAGCGTCAGCCGGAGGTCGCCGTTGTCGATCGACTGCTTTTCCGTGTTGATCTCCAGCGCGCCGAAGCTGTCGTCTTTCAGCCAGACGCGCAGCAGATCGAACTTCGCCGCGGCGGCAAACGCCACGGTGAGCAGGCAGGCGGCGATCAGCGCCGCGCAGATGCCCTTTTTGTAAACCTGTTTCATATGACCCCTCCTCTCCGCAGGGTCCTCGTCCAGCGCCCGGCCTACACGGCGGCGGATGGCGCGGACGGATACGTCCGCCGTGCCGCGCACCGGCAGGGCGGTGAGCGCTTCCAGCTCCTGTTCGTTCAGCTCGTCAAACAGTTCCGCGATCTGCATCGTCCATCCCCTCCTTTGTGAGTTTTTCGCGCAGCTTCGCCCGCCCGCGGGACAGGCGCGCCTTGACCGTGGATTCGTTCATCCCGATGATCTGCGCGATCTCGCGCACGGTCTGGCGGTAATAGTAGAACCGGACAAAGATCTCGCGGTCGTCCGCCGGCATTTCCAGCAGCAGGCGGCGCAGGGTCTCAGCCTGCTCGCGGCGGAGGACCTCGGCCTCCGGCCCCTCGGCGGCGTCCGCGGTCAGGATATCGTCCGCGGGCAGCGGCTCCTCCGGCCGCCGGCGGCGCAGCAGGTCGACGGCCGCGTTGCGCGCGATCGCCGCCAGATAGCTTTTGAGCGGCCTTGCCTCATCCAGCCGCGCGGCGCTGCGCCACAGCGCAACGAACACATCCGCCACGATCTCCTCGAGGTCCTCGCGGGTGGCCTGCGGCCCCAGCACGCCGCGGGCGACGGCCGCGGCATAGCCGCTGTATTGCCCGATCGCGCGGTCGAGCGCGCCGCGCCGGCCGAGCTTGATCGATCGGATCAGCTTGCTGTCCTCCATCCGCTGTCGCCTCCTCTCTGTATGTTTTCCGCGCCCCTTTGTCAATAGATACGCTGGCTGCCGGGATCTGGTTGCAGCCGGGCTCAAAAAAATCTCCCTTGCGGGAGATTTTTTTGATGCTGTCTGAAGCTGCCCCGCGGGCGGCGCCGGTTCAGTGCGCCGCTTCCATCAGGCCGAGGTCCATCTTCCAGCGGATGACGCGCACCGCGGACTCGCGGATGCGCTCCTCGCTGATCGTGCCGTCCTTGACCGCGTTCAGCACCGCGTTGTACTGGGTGACGAAATCCGAGGATACCAGCATGTCGTTGCCCGCCTGCACGGCAAGCACGGCTGCGCTTTCGCCGCCGGTGTAGTCGGTGATGGCCTCCATGATGAGGTCGTCGGTCATGATGACGCCGTCAAAGCCCAGCTCGTCGCGCAGGATCTCGTGCACCGCCGGGGAGAGCGAGGCGGGCAGCTCGCTGTCCATGCAGTTGACCACGTTGTGGCTGACCAGAACGGACTGTGCGCCCGCGTCGATGCCCGCCTGGAAGGGCAGGAAGTCGCTCGAGCGGAAGGAATCGATCGAACGCTCGTCGATCGCGATGCCGGTGTGGGTGTCCACGTTGTTGCCGTAGCCCGGGAAGTGCTTGAGCACCATGCCCGTGCCGTCCGCCAGCATCTGCTTGACCACTGTGCGGACATATTCGCTGGTCTGCGACGCGTCCTTGCCGAAGGCGCGCGCGTTGATGAAGTCGTTCGGGTTGGTGGAGACGTCGCACACGGGCGCGAAGTTGACGTTCACGCCGATGGACGCGAGCAGCTCGTCCTTCTCCTTGGTGTCGCTCGTGATGAGGTCGAAGCCGCCCTCATTATAAAGCGCCTGCGGGGAGTGGAACTTGACCGCGCGGAAATTCGGGTTGGAGCTGATGCGCACGACCGTGCCGCCCTCCTCGTCCACGCCGATCAGCATGGGGGTCGCGGCCGCGTCCTGATAGGACTGGATGGTGGACGTGACGCTGGCCGGGGTCTGGCCCTCAAAGTCGCGGCCGAACAGGATGTAGCCGCCGATGTCGTACTGGCCCGCGAGCGAGGCCGCGTCGGTCTCCGGGCAGCGCGCAAAGAACATCTGCGCCACCTGGGATTCCAGCGGCAGGTTGTTGACATACCGCTCGGCGGCAGCCGTGTTGTCCGCCGGGTCGGGGGCGGCGGCCGCTTCACCGCTCACCGGCGTGCCGGCCGCTTCGCCGGACGGGGTCTCGGCGGTATCGGCGCCCGTCTCGGTCTTGTCCTGTGTGTCCAGCGGCTGCTCCGTGCTGCTGTCGGGCGTGTCCGCCGCCGGGGCCTTCTGGCCGCAGGCCGCCGTGCCGCCCAGGCACAGCAGGGCCAGCAGCAGGGCTGTGATCCGCTTTTTCATTGCATTTCACCTCATAAATTCTGTATACTGTTGCTATCCATTATACAGGATAAATGCCCGGTTGCATAGCCCCATTCGGTATGATAAGATAAAGGGACGGAAAAGGGGGAGAAGACCATGCAGACCATCGGACGCTTTGCGCCCAGCCCGAGCGGGCGCATGCATCTGGGCAACGTGCTGTGCGCGCTGCTCGCGTGGCTGAGCGCGCGGCGGCAGAACGGCGCCTGTCTGCTGCGCATCGAGGATCTGGACACCATGCGCTGCCCGCGCAGCTATGCGGAGCTGATCCTAGACGACCTGCGCTGGCTGGGGCTGGACTGGGACGGCGAGATCCTGTATCAGTCCGAGCGCACGGCGGTCTATGAACAATACGAGGCGGTGCTGCGCGAAAAGGGGCTGCTGTACCCCTGCTTCTGCTCGCGCGCGGCGCTGCACGCGGCGAGCGCGCCGCACCTGTCCGACGGGCGCGTGGTGTATGCGGGCACCTGCCGGGGGCTGACGCCCGCCGAAGTCGCGGAAAAGCGCAAAACGCGCGCGCCGGCCACGCGTGTGCGCGTGCCGGACGAGGTCGTGCGGTTCACGGACGCAGTTTGGGGCGCGTATGCGGAAAACCTCGCCGAAGAATGCGGGGATTTCATCATCCGCCGGTCGGACGGCGTATTTGCTTACCAGCTCGCGGTTGTGGTGGACGACGCGCTCTCCGGCGTGACCGAGGTGGTGCGCGGCGCGGACCTGATCTCCTCTGCGCCGCGGCAGATCTGGCTGCACCGGCTGTTCGGCTTTGCGCCGCCCGCGTTTGCGCACATCCCGCTGCTGTGTGACCACGACGGCCGACGCCTGTCCAAGCGGGACGAGGACCTCGACCTCGGCCTGCTGCGCGAGCGGTTCACCCCCGAGCAGGTGATCGGCGCGCTGGCCTGCGCCGCGGGGCTGACCGACCGGCCTGCGCCGGCCGCCGCGCGCGAGTTGGTCGCGGACTTCTCATGGGACAAGCTCCCGCGGCACGAGCTGTTTTTGCCGGATGTGTTCCGGGAGGGGCGCTGACGCGGGGTTACGAGCAGCATATTGCT
>CALWJG010000083.1 GCA_944380945.1 uncultured Agathobaculum sp.
TGTCATCCTGAGCGAAGCGAAGGATCTCGTGCGTGCGCGTTCGTATTCGCCTTCCAAGGCATTTCCCAAGGCATATTCCCGTCTGCCCCGCAGGGCAGACAAAAAGGAGACCACCATGACCGAAATCAAATCCCTGACAATCCAGGAGCTCAAGGCCGCACTCGCGGACATGGGCGAAAAGCCCTTCCGCGCGGGACAGATCTTCAAATGGCTTCACCAGCCGGTGGAGTCCTTTGAAGAGATGTCCAACCTGTCCAAGGACCTGCGCGCGCGGCTGGCGGAGCGGTTTATCCTGACCGTGCCGCAGGTGGCGCGCAAGCAGGTGAGCAAAGTCGACGGCACGGTCAAGTACCTGTGGCGGCTGCGGGACGGCGACTGCGTCGAGTCCGTGCTCATGCACTATGAGCACGGCGTGTCGGTCTGCGTGTCCACGCAGGTCGGCTGCCGCATGGGGTGCAGATTCTGCGCCTCAGGCCTGAACGGCAAAAAGCGGGACCTGTCCGCGGGCGAGATCTTGGACGAGATCCTGTTCATGCAGAAGGACAGCGGCGAGACGGTCTCGAACATCGTGCTCATGGGCACGGGCGAGCCGCTGGACAATTACGATAACGTGCTGAAATTCCTGCATCTGGTCAGCTGTCCGGAGGGGATCAACATCGGCCAGCGCCATATCTCCTTGTCAACAAGCGGAATTGCTGATAAAATAGAGAGGTTAGCAGGAGAGAAACTGCAGATCACGCTGTCCGTGTCGCTGCACGCGCCGGACAACGAGACGCGCTCCTCGATCATGCCGGTCAACGACGCCTATCCGGTCGAACGGCTGATGCAGGCCTGCCGGACCTATTTTGACACGACCGGCCGGCGCATTTCCTATGAATACATGATGGCGCGGGACAAGACCGACCGCCCCTGGCAGGCGGAGCAGCTGGCAAAGCTGCTGCGCGGCCGGCCGGCGCACGTCAACCTCATCCCGCTCAACGAGGTGGCGGAGAGCCCGCTGCGGCCCTCGCGGCCGGAGGCCGTGCGCCGCTTCCAGCAGGCGCTGGAAAAGCGCGGCGTGACCGCGACCGTGCGCCGCCGGCTCGGGCCGGACATCGATGCGGCCTGCGGCCAGCTGCGCCGCCGCGAGCTGCGGGAAAACGACGCGCAGCAGACAGATCAGGACAGAAATCACCTTCGGAGGTGCTGAAAGTGGAATATTTCGGCTTGACAGATAAGGGGCGCGTGCGCCCGACCAATCAGGATATTTACCAGATCGAAGCGCGGGAGGAAAACCAGACCGCGCTGCTCGTCGTGTGCGACGGCATGGGCGGCGCGAATGCGGGCAACGTGGCCAGCCGCTTTGCCGCGCAGGTGTTCACCGAGTCGATCAAGGCGGAGCTGACCCGGCCGCTGGACGCGAAAGAGCGGCAGGAGCTGATGGTCCATGCGCTCGAGGAGGCCAACCAGACCGTGTTCAGCCTGGCGGGCCGCCAGCCCGAGTTCCGCGGCATGGGCACCACGCTGGTCGCGGCGCTCGTGCAGGGCGGCGAGGCCACCGTCCTCAACGTCGGCGACAGCCGCGCCTACCTGTTTGACGGCGAGAACCTGCGCCAGCTGACCGAGGACCACTCCTATGTGGAGGAGATGCGCCGTCAGGGCCGCATCACGGCCGAGGTCGCGCGCACCCATCCGCAGAAAAACCTGATCACCCGCGCGGTGGGCGTCGAGCCCGCGGTCGAGGGCGACCTGTTCGAGGTGGCGCTGCGCAAAAACGAGGTGCTGCTGCTGTGCTCGGACGGCTTGAGCGGCATGGCGGAGGACCAGCAGATCGCCGCGGCTATCAAAAATGCCAAAACGCTCGCGCTGGCGGGCGATGCGCTGCTCAACCTTGCGATGGAGGGCGGCGGCCGCGATAATATCACGGTTGCGCTGTTCACCCGCGGCGCGGAAGAGGAGGCGTGAGCGCGATGGACCAGTATATCCATAAGCTGCTCGGCGGCCGGTATGAGATCATCGACGTGGTCGGCGTGGGCGGCATGGCGGTCGTCTACCGCGCGCGGGACACCGTGCTGGGCCGCTATGTGGCGGTCAAGATCCTCAAGGACGAATTCGCCAAGGACCCGGACATCCGCCGGCGCTTCTCGATCGAGTCGCAGGCGGTCGCCAAGCTCAGCCATCACAATATCGTGTCGGTCTATGACGTGGGCAGCGAAGCCGGCACGGATTATATCGTCATGGAGCTGATGGAGGGCATCACCCTCAAGGAATACCTGCAGAAAAAGGGCCGCCTGCCCTGGCAGGAGGCGCTGTTCTTCGCCGAGCAGATCTGCCGCGCGCTCATGCACGCGCACTCGCGCGGCATCATCCATCAGGACATCAAGCCGCAGAACATCATCATCCTGCGGGACGGCACGGCCAAGCTGACCGATTTCGGCATCGCGTCCTTTGCCACCACGCAGGAGACCCGCGTGGTGGCGGAGGCCATCGGCTCGGTGCACTATATCTCGCCCGAGCAGGCCAAGGGCTCCAAGATCGACTACCGGACCGACCTGTATTCGCTCGGCGTGGTGCTGTACGAGATGCTCACCGGCAAGCTGCCGTTCGAGGGCGAGACCGCGCTGCAGATCGTCATGCAGCACATCAACGCCGTGCCGCTGCCGCCCAGCGAGGCCGCAGCCGGCATCCCCAAGGGCATGGACGACATCGTCATGCACGCCATGAGCGCCAACATCAGCCGCCGCTACGCCTCGGCGGAGCAGATCTGCGCCGACCTGGAGCGGCTCAAGGCCAATCCGGGGACGCGTTTCGGCTATGTTGCCGCGGCGGACGACACGGGCGAGACCCAGGTGCTCGGCCGCGAGGTGCAGCGCGCCGCGCGGCAGGCGCAGCCAGCGGCGCCCGCATACAGCCGCACCGGCGCCGCGCAGCAGCCGGTGCAGCGGCGCACGGCGACTGCCGTGCGTGAGCCGGAGGGCTTTTTCGACCGTCTGGCCGAGCACCCCGGCATGGCCGCGGGCATTGCGGTCGCGATCGTGGCGGTGATCGCGCTGATCGTCATGGGCCTGCTGATCATGACCGGCAGCAACAATGTGGAAAAGGTGGTCGTGCCCAACTTCGTCGGCCGGATGATCGACGAGGTCATGGCCGATCCGACGGTCACGGACAACTTCACCATAGTGGAGGCCTCGCCGCGCGTCGAATCCACCCGCCCGGCGGGCGAGGTCCTGCAGCAGGACGTCAACGAGACGACCGAGGTCGTCAAGGGCGCGGTCATCACGCTGACGGTCTCCGCCGGCGGCGACGAGGTGCGCAATACCTTCAAGGTGATCGACTTCAAGGGCCGCTCGCTCGACTATGTCACCACCATGCTCGACCAGCATGAGATCGAATACACGACGCAGGAGGTGTACAGCGACGAGGTCGAAGCCGGCCAGGTCGTGCGCACCGATCCGGGCGTGGGCGTGGAGCTCGAGCCGGGCGCGTCGATCGTGATCTACGTCAGCAAGGGCAAGGAAAAACAGGCCGCCTCTGTGCCCAGCCTGTACGGCATGACCGAGGACGGGGCGCGGCAGGCGCTCGAGTCGCGCGGCCTGTCGCTCAGCGGCGTCAACTGGGCGGACAGCGACGAGACGGCCGGCACGGTCATCGGGCAGTCGATCGACCCGAACACCGAGGTCGATGAGGGCACGTCGGTCAGCATCACCCTGTCCAACGGCCCCCGCGAAGAGAAGCCGCAGCCCGAGCAGCCGGATGACGGCAATCAGGGCTCGCAGGGCAGCGACGACCCGTGGGTATCCGAGGAGCCGCCCGCGCCCGCGCGCGGCGCGGCGACCGTGCAGGTCAGCCTGCCGGACAGCACGGATATGGCGCATGTCGTGGTCTCAGTGGACGGCGTGGTGCAGTATGACCAGACGCATGAGACCAGCCTGGGCAGCATTTCCGTGCCGCTCGAGAGCACGGCGGGCGACCACGAGGTGACCGTCACGGTGGACGGCAGCAGCTCGACACAGACCTATACGTTCAGTTGACGGAGGGAGCGATCATTTGACCGAAGGGATCATCCTCAAGGGCATCGGGGGCTTCTACTATGTGGATACGCCCGACGGCCTGATCGAATGCAGGGCGCGCGGGCGCTTCCGCAAAACCGTGGGCAAGCCCATCGTGGGCGACCGCGTGACGCTCGAGATCCAGCCGGAGGACGGCACCGGCTACCTGCTGGACATCGCCCCGCGCAAAAACAGCCTGGTGCGGCCGGCGGTCGCCAACCTCGACCTGCTGGTTGCGGTCGCGTCCGCTGCCCCGCCGGTGACCGATCCGTTCCTCATCGACCGGGTGACCGCGATCGCGGTGCACAAGGGCATGGAGGCGCTGGTGGTCATCAACAAGACCGACGAAAATCCGGGCGACGAGCTGTATGAGATCTACCGCCGGAGCGGCATCGGGGTGCTGCGCGTCAGCGCGCTGACCGGCGAGGGCATCGACGCACTCAAAGACCGCATCCGCGGCAGGGTGTCCGCGTTCGCGGGCAACTCGGGCGTGGGCAAGTCGAGCGTGCTCAACCGCATCGACCCGCACTTCGGCGCGGCGGTCGGCGCGATCTCGGACCGCATCGGCCGCGGCAAACACACTACCCGTCATGTGGAGCTGCACCCGATCGAGGGCGGCGGTTACATCGCGGACACGCCGGGCTTTTCCTCGTTTGACACCGAGCAGATGGATCTGGTGCTGGCGGAGGACCTGCAGTATGCCTTCCCCGAGTTTGAGCCGTATCTCGGCCGGTGCAAATTCACCGGCTGCGCCCATGTCAAGGAAAAGGGCTGCGCGGTGCGCGCCGCGGTCGAGGCGGGCGAGATCGCCCAAAGCCGGCACGAGAGCTACGTCCGGCTGTATGAAAGCGTAAAGGATCTGAAGGAATGGGAGCTTACCAAGGGCGGCACGCGCTGATCTTCGCGGCCGCGCCCGAAACCGAATACGGATACATCCGCGCGTTTCTGGACGCGCATCCGGACGCGCTGATCGCCTGCGCAGACGGCGGCCTGCGCCATGCGCGCGCGCTCGGCCTGCACCCGGACTTTATGATCTCGGACTGCGACTCGCTGCCCGAGGTCGAGGGGACTGAGATCATCCGGCTCAAGCCGGAAAAGGACGACACGGACGCGCAGGGCTGCCTGCGCGAGGTGTTCCGCCGCGGCTGCGCCGAGGCGACGCTGGTCTGCGCGACCGGCGGGCGCATCGACCACGAGCTGGCCAACCTGTCCCTGCTCGAGGAGGCGCGCGCCATGGGCGGCCGCCTGACCATCCTCGACCGGCAGAACCGCATTATTTTGCATGAGGGCGGCTGCCAAAAATTCATCATGCCGCCGGAATACCAGTATTTTTCCATCGTCCCGCTGGACGCGGCGCTCACCGGCGTGACCATTGAACACGCCAAGTACCCCCTGCGGGACGCGACCGTCACCCGCGCGGGCATGATCACCATCTCCAACGAAGCGGCCGCAAACCAGCCGTTCACGGTCGCGATCGGCAGCGGGCGGGCGCTCGTTGTGTTTTCGCGCGATTTGTGAAAATTCCACACCTGAGCCGCCCCAAACGGGCGGTTTTTTCTATCCTGCGGTTTTTGCAATTTGAAAAGACTGCACTTGCAAAATGGATGCGAAAAGCATATAATGAAGCCATAGAGAAGATAAAAGGAGTGCGTAGCAGTGGCATTGAAACCGATTTCCAACATCGCCGCGGGCGTGCAGGCGTCCACCACGCTGGCGATCGATTCGCTGTTCAAGCAGATGAAGGCAGAGGGCAAGGACGTCGTCGGCTTCGGCGCAGGCGAGCCGGACTTCCCCACGCCCGAGCACATCAAGCAGGCGGGCATTGAGGCCATCGAGAACAACCAGACCAAGTACACCCCGGCCGCCGGCCTGATGGAGCTGCGCGAGGCCGCCTGCTACCGCCTGAAGACCGATTTCGGCCTGGAATACGAGCCCCGGCAGATCGTGGTCGCCTCGGGCGCCAAGCACTCTGTTTACGTTGCCCTGATGACGCTGTGCAACCCCGGGGACGAGGTCGTCATCGCCGCGCCCTACTGGGTCAGCTATTCCGAAATGGTCAAGCAGGCGGGCGCCGTGCCCGTGATCGTTTCGGCGGAGGAGGAGGCGGATTTCAAGATCACCGCCGCCCAGCTGGACGCCGCCATCACGGACAAGACCAAGGTGTTCATGCTCAACTCGCCCTGCAACCCGACCGGCATGGTCTACACCCGCGCGGAGCTCGAGGCCATCGCGGAGGTGTGCTGCCGGCACAATATCTATGTCATCGCGGACGAGATCTACTGCAACCTCGTGTATGACGACATCGAGTTCGTCTCCTTCGCTTCGCTGAATGAGGACGTCAAAAACCGCACGATCATCGTCAACGGCGTGTCCAAGAGCTACGCCATGACCGGCTGGCGCATCGGTTACAGCGCTTCCAACCCCGAGCTGGCCAAGGTGATGAGCAACTACCTGAGCCATTCGACCTCCGCGCCCTCCACCATCTCGCAGCACGCGGCGATCGTGGCGCTCAAGGGCCCGCAGGAGGATATGCAGGTCATGAAGCAGGCGTTTGAAAAGCGCCGCGACCATCTGGTCGAGCGCATGAACCGCATCGAGGGCGTTTCCTGCATCAAGCCGCAGGGCGCGTTCTATGTGATGATGAACATGAAGAAGTTCCTCGGCGCGACCATGTACGGCAAAAAGATCGAGAGCGCGGAGGATTTCGCGCACCTGTTCCTCGAAAAGGGTCTGGTGGCGACCGTGCCCTGCACCGCGTTCGCGGCGCCGGGCTTTGTCCGCTGGAGCTACGCGACCTCGCTGGCCGAGATCGACAAGGGCCTCGACCGGCTGGAGGAGTTCATCAAAAACGCATAAAAGCATGCCGCGCGGATCATATTGCCGCGCGGCAGTTTTTT
>CALWJG010000084.1 GCA_944380945.1 uncultured Agathobaculum sp.
CACGGCCCAGGCCGCCCTCTCTTGGCCTTCGGCCAATTCACCTTGTGCCCCCGGATTTTATGAAAGCAGCGGTTTCACCGCTGCTTTCTGTTTGAATGCGCGTCTGCGGCGCGAGGGCTTTTTCGACAAACTGAAGGGGAACTGCCATCGGGCAGTTCCCCCTTTTCGCTTGTCGCCGCTGTGGACCACCTGTCCATGGAGCGCACGTTTTTCCTGTTCCTGGGCTGGCGGTCAGCCCTGCGCCGCGATCCACGCGGGCAGATCGGCGATGGTTTGCAGCACATCGTCCGCACCGGCGTCCAGAAAGGTCTGCCGCGCCCTCGCGCACGCCTGTGCGCGCGCATCCGCGGAAAGGGCGTGAAACTCCGCCTGTGTCAGGCCGAGCACGCTGCTGCCCTCGATCACGCCGAGCGACCGCACGCCCGCATTTTTCCCCTCGCGGATATCGGACACCGTGTCCCCCACCTTGACGACCTCGCGCACATCCTGCACGCCGAACTGCTGCATGTTGCGGAAGATCATATAGGGATAGGGACGGCCAAAGCCGCCGGCGCTGTCCGGGCTGCACCAGTAGTCGGGCGCATAGCCCTGCTGCGCAGCCGCGGGCACAACCACCGCCATCATGGAATCCGTGTAGCCGGTCGTCGAGCCGATCTGCAGCCCCATGCCGCGCAGCTGCGCCGCGGCATCGACAACGCCCGGCTTGGGCGCCGCATAGTCGGACAGGCTCTCCATCAGCTTTTCCTCGAACACCCGGTAGATCGCCTCGACATCCGATTCCGCTGCGGGCTTCCCGGCCTGCGCCTGCCACTGTGCGGCGACGCCTTCCATTTGCAGCATGGCGCGGATGTGGTCGCGCTTGAGCATGCCCATCGGCGCGCGGATCTCGTCCATGGTCGGCTGCACGCCAAAGGCGCGGAACGCCTTGTCAAACGCCGCGACCGGCGCAAAGCAGCCGTAATCGACCGTCGTGCCCGCCCAGTCGAACACCACCAGCTTCAGCTTGCCCATTTGCCCGCCTCCTTGAGAAAGTCCGCCATGATCGCGGCCAGTTTTTCAATGTCCTCCGCGTAGATCTCGCCGATGTTGCCCACGCGGAAGGTGTCCGCCTCCATCACCTTGCCCGGATAGAGCACATAGCCGCGCGCCTTGATGTAGTCGTACATCTCGCGGAAGGAAAACGCGCTGCCCGCGGGGTAATAGAAGCTCGTGATGATCGGCCCCTGCACGGCGGAATCGAGGTAAGGCTGGAAGCCCAGCGCGCCCAGCCGCTCGACGAGCAGGCGCTGGTTGGCCGCATAGCGCGCCGCGCGGGCAGGGATGCCGCCCTCCTGTACCAGCTCCTCCATCGCCTTGGCAAAGGCCAGCACCACATGGGTCGGCGAGGTAAAGCGCCATTTGCCGTCCTTCTCCATGGTCTGCCACTGATCGTACAGGTCGAGGCTGAGCGAGCGCGCCTTGCCCGCGCTCTGCTCGAGCAGGCTGCGGCGCGCGAGGATGAACGAAAACCCCGGCACGCCCTGAATGCACTTGTTCGCGCTCGAGATCAAAAAGTCGATGCCGTACTCCGCCATGGGGATGTCCACGCCGCCGAAGCTGCTCATCGCATCCACGATGAACACCCGCCCGGCATCCTTTACCACCCTGCCGACGGCTTCGATATCATTCAGGATGCCCGAGGTGGTCTCGCTGTGCACCATGGAAACATGGGTGATGGCCGGGTCCTCGCGCAGCAGGCGCGCCACCTGCGCGGCGTCGGGCTGCCGGTTGTCCTCCTGCCGGTACAGCACATAGTCCAGCCCGGCGTGCCGCGCGATCTCCGCCATGCGCAGGCCGTAGGCGCCGTTGGCGCAGATGAGCAGCCTGTCCTCGCTGCCGACAACGCTGGTCAGCACGCTTTCCACGCCGAAGGTGCCGCTGCCCTGCATGAGCACGGCGGTATAGTCCGGCTCGGACACATGCGCCAGCTCGAGCAGCCCCGCGCGGATGCGCTGGGTGATGGCCTTGTAGTCGTCATCCCAGGTGCAGTGGTCGAACAGCATCTCCCGCTTGACCGTGTCGGTCGTGGTCAGCGGCCCGGGGGTGAGCAGCTTATAATTGTGGTTCATATCCATTCTCCTTTGGTTCTGATGCAAAGGAGGCGCCCGCAGCGCCCCCTTTTGCATTGCTTTTCGCTTACTTGCACGCTTCGCTCAGTTCCTGATGCTGCTGCAGCAGGTCGACGGTCAGCTTCTCCGGGAAGGTCTTGGGATAGGCGGACTTGTTCGCCGCGTCGGTCTCCTCGCCCTCATAGAGCGCGTTGGGGTAGTAGCTCTGCAGCTCCGCGCGGCCGTTCTCGATGATGCACTGCGCCATCTCCATCGCCTTGGGGTTGGTGTTTTCGCCCTTGTCCAGCACGGACACGGATTCGGTCAGCGAGAAGTTGCCCTCGGTCGGGTCGACATAGTCGATCGGCAGGCCGTCCGCCTTGTCCGCCACCGCCTGCTGGCGCAGGCCGAAGCCCACGGCGACCTCGCCCGCGCGGCACTTCTTGAGCGGGCCCGAGCCCGAGGACTCGATGTGGTCGCCCGCGTTGGCATAGATATCGGTCAGCACATCCTGCGCGCCGTCCTCGCCGTAGGCCGAGATCAGCGCCTGAATGAGCAGCCATGCGGTCGAGGAGGACTGGATGTCGGTCACGGACACCATATCCTTGTACACCGGGTCGGCCAGATCCCTGATGCAGGTGGGCATGGGCAGGTTGTTTTCCGCCAGCACCTCGGTGTTGACGATGATCGCGCCCTCCTGGCTGGTGATCGGCGCGCAGTAATCCGGGAATTCCTCGATCGTATTCACGTCAAACTCCAGCGGCAGGAACATGTTGTTCTGCTCCTGTGCGCTCTCCGTGTAAAAGGTGGACATGGTGACCAGATCCGCCTCGAGATTCGTGCCCTCGGCGAGCAGCTTGCCGCCCAGCTCGGAGGTGCCGAAGATCTGGAAGCTGTACTGTCCCTCATAGCCGTTCGCGTCGAGCGCATTCTTCATGGCGGTGACCGCCTCGTCGTCCGCGTTGGAGTAGATGACGACCTGCGCGTCCTCGCCCGCGCCGGCAGAGGAGCAGCCGGTGACGGACGCGCAGCCGCCGGCAGCGATCACGCCGGCAAGCATCATGGCAGCAATACGTTTCATGGGTTTGAGTTTCCTTTCTTTTCTGTGGTTTTTGACGGTTTTGCGCTGCGCCAGCGCCGAGAACAGCGCACGGGCAGCCAGATTGGTGAACAGGATCAGCAGGGACAGCACGAACACCTCGTTGAACTTGTTGACATACTGCAGCTGCTTGATCTTGGTGGTGATGACCATGGTGCGCGCGCCGGCGATGAAGATCAGCGCGGAGACCGTGACCATGGCGTTGATGAAGTAGTAGCTGAACACCTCGAGCAGGCTGGACGCCGCGTTGGGCGTCACCACGCGCACGATGGTCTTGAGCCAGCTGTCGCCCATCAGGCGGGCGGTGGTCTCCCACCCCGCGTTCATTTTGGAGAGCGCGTTCTTCATCATCAGGTAGGGGGTGGAGAAAAAGTGGATGATGTTGCACACGATCATCAGCGAGAAGGTGTTCTGCAGGCTGGTGCCGGAAAAGCTGAACAGGAACGCCAGACCGAGCACCATGCCGGGGATGGTATTGGTGATGAGCGCGATGCCCTCGATCACCTGCTTGCACCAGCGGTGCACGGTCGAGCGCGCGGTGACGAGCGCCGCGCCGTAGGAGACCAGCGTGCCGAACAGGGCGGTCAGGATGGCGACGAACAGCGAATTTTTATAGACCGTGAACAGCTCGCTGTCCTGCAGGACCGCGGCGACGTGCTCGGTCGTGAACGTCGTGCGGTAGGGCCATTCCTCCACCAGCGGCACCACGAAGATGACCGCAAAGATGGCCAGGATGGCGACCGACAGCACCGTGCCCGCCGCGCCCCAGCTCACGTCCCGCGCCGGGCTGCGGCGCAGGTCAGCGGCCGAGATGCGGTTGTAGCGGATGTTGAAGCGGTCGAGGAACTGCAGCAGCGCAATGCTCAGGATGCTGGGCAGCAGCATGACCATGGCCACGACCGCGCCCTTGTTGAAATCCGGCACCGCGCCGAGCATCTGGTTGTACAGCACGGTGGCGATGACCTCATACCGCCCGCCGACCGAGGCCGGGATGCCGAAATCGGTAAAGCACAGGAAGAAGGACTGCAAAAACGCGCCGGCCAGCGTGCCGAGCAGCGGCCGCAGCACCGCGATGCGGAAGGTGGCCAGTGGGCTGTCGCCCATCAGCTTGGAGACCGTGATGGTCTTTTTGTCGATAAAGCCCATCGTGTTGTGGATGAGCAGGAAGGCGACCGGCACGGTGTAGATCACATAGCCGAGCAGCAGGCCGGAAAAGCCGTAGATGTCGAACAGCTGGAAGCCGAGCAGCCGGGTGATCAGCCCCTGCTTGCCAAACGAGTAGATGATGGCAAAGCCGTAGGTGATGGTGGGCAGGAACATGGGCAGCGTGGCGACGCCCTGCAGCCCGCGCTTGAAGCCCGCCGGCAGACCGGTGTAGTGGATCGCATAGGCGAGCGCAAAGGCGATCACGGTCGCAAGGCAGGCGGCCGCGCCCGATACGGCGAAGCTGTTGAGGAGCGCCTGCCCGAAGCCGTCCTGCGCCAGCACCTCGCGGTAAAACGCCGTGGTGAACCCGCCCTCATAAAAGGACTTGAGCAGCAGCCGCACCGCCGGGAGCAGCAGGAAGGCCGCGAACACAATGGTGACCGCGAGGAAGATCGCCTTGATCTCGGTGTTTTTTCTCCGCATGGCCTTACACCGCCGCCGCGCACGGGCCGCCGAACAGCGCATAGATATTGTTGCGCTTGATCTCCAGCTGGCTCAGGATGAACTTCCTGACAAATTCGTTCTCCGGCCGGTGGACGATCTCCTCCGGTCTGGCGTACTGCGAAATGCAGCCGTTTTCGATGATGAGCACGCGGTCGGACAGCGTCAGCGCCTCCTCCGGGTCATGGGTGACGATGAGCGTGGTCAGGCGGAACTCCTTGGCGATGGTCTGGATGCGCTCCTTGATGGATTCCTTGATCACGCCGTCCAGCGCGGAGAGCGGCTCGTCGAGCAGCAGGATGCGGGGCTTCATCACCAGCGTGCGCGCCAGCGCGACGCGCTGCTTCTGGCCGCCCGAGAGCTGGTCGATGCGCTTGTTCAGGTGGTCGCCCAGCCCGAGCAGCGCGATCATATCGTTGACCTCGCCCTCTGTGGAGATGCCGGGCTTGTTGCGCAGGCCGTAGGTGATGTTCTGGCGCACATTCAGATTGGGGAACAGCGCATAGTCCTGAAACACGATGTTGAAGCCGCGCTTTTCCATGGGCGTGCGGGTGAGGTCCTCCCCATTATAAAGGATCTGGCCCGCGTCTGCGTCCAGAATGCCCAGAATGATGTTGAGCAGCGTGGTCTTGCCGCAGCCGGACGGCCCGAGGATGGAGACGATCTCGCCGTCCTCCACCCGGATCGAGATATCCCGCAGCACCGGCACGCCGTCAAAGGATTTGCCGATCTGTTTGAGTTCAAGCATGTTGATTTACTCAGCCTTTCTTGTTTTTCGCAGAATTTTTCTGTTCTTTTTCATTCGCACGGCCATTATAGCAAGCCGCGCCCGCCCGTTTCCATCACGAAATGAAAAAGCTTTTGTAAAGGTTTCCACAAGAAAAAGCAGGCGGTTTTGTGTAGCTTTTCTACACAAAACCGCCTGTCCGGCTGATCTGTTCCTGTTTTCTACGGTGTATACGCCTTGTCGCAGATGATCTGGCTCGAACGGTCGAGCACCGCAGCGTAGCGGTCGTAATCGCTCAGGATCACGCCCCAGTACAGCATATCCACCATGGCGATCTGCGCGGTGCGCGAGAAGATCGCGTCGCCGTACAGCAGCTGCTCGTTGGAGGCGCACAGCAGCAGCTCGGCATACTGCGCGATGCGGGACTCGCGGAAGTTGGTCATCACGATGGTGTGCGCGCCGCTTTTGCGGGCGGTCTCCATCACATCCACCGTGTCGCGCGAGGAGCCGGAGTAGGACACGCCGATGGCAGTGTCGTTTTCCGTCAGCCCGCCCGCCACGATCTTCTGCAAATAGCAGTCCTCATAAAACACGCACGGCAGGCCGAGATACAGCAGCTTGGTGCACAGGTCGCGGCAGGTGACAATCGAATTTTCCACGCCGAACACCGCGATCTTGCCCGCGCTGCGCAGCAGCGCCACGCATTTTTCGATCAGCTCGCCCGAAACGTATTTGAGCATGGTCTCCAGACTGCGGATGGTGGTGGACACGATGTGCGCCGGCACGGAGGCGACCGTCTCGTCCGCCGTGAGGTCGTAGCCGTACATGGCGCGCGCGCCGCGCCGCGCCTGTTCCTCCACCAGCGCCAGCTGGAACGCGCGGAAGCCGGAAAAGCCGGCGGCGCGCGCCAGCCGGATCACGGTCGGCTGGCTGACGCCCGCCCGCTCCGCGGTCTGCGCCAGCGTCAGCTGTCCGGCCTCCGCCAGATGCGCGAGGATGAAATCCGCGGCCCGCTGCTCGCTCGGCCGCAGCGCGGCATAGCGGCTTTCCAGCAGCAGGCGCAGGGAGAGTTCTTGCATGGTAAACCCCTTTCTTGTAGCAATTCTAAACCCGCTACCAGTTTACCGCCTTCCCCCTTGATATTGCAAAGCAAAACTACATCAAATGAAAGTAAAATCCCGGTCAAGGCGCCGCGTTCCCGCGGTTTGGCGTCCGACAAGCACAGACGCCCGCCGGACTTGCGCTGATAAACGCCGTCCGCGCGCGAAAAATGCAGCCGCCGCGCATTTTCCTGCAAATCCCATAGGGAAATTCGCCGGTTTATGGCTATGAAAATGCCGGATCTTATGCTATA
>CALWJG010000085.1 GCA_944380945.1 uncultured Agathobaculum sp.
GCGCACGCGCTCCTTGAGCTGTTCTCTTGTCATGGCAAACCGCCTCCTTTTCTGTGCTGCACACGCTTCCGCGAAAAAAGCCCCATGAGATCCACGGCTCCGCCGTATCTCTCCGCACCGCGCCGCAGGCGCGCATTTTGCGGAGCGAAGCGAAGCTCTATGAAATCCGCAGCTCTGCCGCCCCCGCACCGCGCCGTAGGCGCGCATTCCGCGGAGCGAAGCGAAGCTCTATGAAATCCACGGCTCCGCCGCGGATTTCATACCGCGACCCAGCCGCCTTGGGCGGCGACATTCGGGTATCGAAGGCCGGTTTCTCCGGAACCGGCCTTCGTATATAGGGGGCTTCTGAAGCCCCCTATAACGATTAAAAAAGCGCCGATTGTTCAAATCGGCGCTTTCCATTCAGGATGCGATCAATCAGTCGGTAAAGTTGGACGTAATCAGCTCGACCAGCGCAGAAACAGCCTCTTCCTCGTCCGGGCCGTCCGCGATCAGGTTGATGGTAGTGCCCTTGGTGATGCCAAGGGAAAGGATGCCGAGCAGGCTCTTCGCGTTGACGCGGCGCTCTTCCTTCTCCACCAGGATGGTCGACTTGAACTCATTTGCCTTCTGAATGAAAAAAGTTGCGGGACGGGCGTATAAGCCTACCTGATTGGTAACCTGTACTTCCTTCGAATACATAACTGCATCGCTCCTATTTCTTCAAATCCGAATTATATGATATATATAGTCTAACGCCTTTCGCGGGTTTCGTCAAGGTTATTTTGCCTTCCCAGTATTTGTGTTTTGAATGAAAATTCCCCGAAAAAAGCGGGACCTGTCAGGCATTTTGCCCTGCGCATCCGCGTGAAAGCGGCAATTCCTCCCGTTTTTCAGCGCAGTTCGGCAATGGTGACGCCCTGCTCTCCCTCGCCGTAAACGCCCGAGCGTACGCTTTTGACGCGCTTGTTCGCGCGCAGGTGGCGCTGCACCGCATCGCGCAGCACGCCGGTGCCCTTGCCGTGGATGACCGTGACCGAGGGCAGGCCCGCCATGATCGCGCGGGACAGGAAATTGTCCACCTCGAACAGCGCTTCCTCCGCGCTCATGCCGCGCACGTCCACTTCGGTCTCCGCCGAGCGGATGTTGAGCTCGCGCCGGGGCGCGTCCCGCCGCGGCTGCGGCGCGGGCTTTTTCGCGGCCTGCTTGTCCTCTACCAGACGCAGCTCGTTCTCCTTGACCGTCATCTTCATCGGACCGGCCTGCACCTGCACATTGCCGCTCTTGTCCGCTGGCGCGAGCACGTCCGCCAGCACGCCGCCCACGTTGATCAGCCGCACGCGGTCGCCCTTCTGAACCGGCCGCTGCTCGTCCGCCTCGATCACGCGCTTGCGGATGCCGCGGCGCTGCTCGTTCTCGGTCTGCGTGATGACGCCGCGCAGCGCAGCCTTGGCCGCGGCGAGGTTCTGGTCCGCATTTTTCTTCTGCGCCTTCTTTTTCATGTCCTCGAGCTCGTCGAACACGGTCTCGGCGGTCATGCGCGCGTCCTTGAGGATGCGGTCCGCCTGGCTGCGCGCGCCCTCGAGCAGCTTGTCCGCGCGCTGCTCGGCCGCGTCGCGCTCGGCGCGCATCTTGTCCCGCTCGGACTGGGCGGCCGAACGCATTTTCTGCGCCTCCTCGCGCATCTGCTCGATGCGGCGGCGCTCGCGCTCGAGCTCGGCGAGCACGTCCTCAAACCGCGCGTCCTCGGTCGAGACCTGCTCCTTCGCGCGCTCGATGATGGTCGGCTGCAGCCCGAGCCGCGCCGCGATGGCAAAGGCGTTGGACTTGCCCGGGATGCCGGTCAGCAAGCGGTAGGTCGGCTGGAGCGACTGCACGTCAAATTCACACGAGGCGTTCTCCACGCCGTCTGTCGTGAGCGCGAAGGTCTTGAGCTCGGCGTAATGCGTGGTCGCCGCCACGCACGCGCCCATCTGCCGCGCGTAGCCGATCACCGCGACCGCGAGCGCCGCGCCCTCGACCGGGTCGGTGCCCGCGCCCAGCTCGTCGAACAGCACAAGGTCGCCCTGCCCGCAGCAGTCCATGATGGACACGATGGTCTTCATATGCGCGGAGAAGGTGGACAGCGACTGCTCGATCGACTGCTCGTCGCCGATGTCGGCATACACATGCTCAAACAGGCTGATCTCCGACTGCTCATTCGCCGGAATGTGCAGGCCGGAGGCCGCCATCAGGCTGAGCAGCCCCAGCGTTTTGAGCGACACGGTCTTGCCGCCCGTGTTCGGGCCGGTGATGACCAGCGTATCGTAATCGCCGCCGATGGCGATGTCGATCGGCACGGCCTTGTCCTTATCGAGCAGCGGGTGCCGCGCGCGCAGCAGGCGGCAGCGGCTCGCGCCCTCCACGAGCGCCGGCGGCGCGGCGTTCATCTCAAACGACAGCTTGGCGCGCGCGAAGATGAAGTCGAGCGACACCAGCGCGTCGTAATCCTGCGCGATCGCGCCTTCATGCAGCGCGACCTCGTTCGACAGCTCGGCCAGAATGCGCTCGATCTCGGCCTCCTCGCGGCCCTCGAGCACCTTGATCTGGTTGTTGATCTCGACCACCTGCTGCGGCTCGACGAACACGGTCGCGCCGGTGGAGGAGGTATCGTGCACCAGACCCGGGATGTCGCCGCGGTGCTCGGCCTTGACCGGCACGACGTAGCGCCCGTTTCGCTGGGTGACGATGGTCTCCTGCAGGTATTTGGAGCGCTCGCCCGAGATCAGGCGGTTCAAGGTCTCGCGCACCTTGCCCGAAATGCGGCGTAGTTCGCGGCGGATGCTCAGCAGCTCGGGAGACGCGCCGTCCGCGATCTCCTCCTCGGACAGGATCGCGGTCGTGATGGCCTCCTCGAGCGAGCGGTTGCCGGTCAGCAGGCCGAAGATCGGCGTGAGCGCGGTCTTTTCCTCATGCTCCGCGTCGTAGACCAGCGCGCGGCGCGCGGTCTGCAGCAGGCTCGCGACGTCCAGCAGCTCACGCGGGCTCAGCGTGCCGCCGCGGCCGGCGCGCTGCAAAATCGCGCCCACCGCGCGGATGCCGCCGAAGCCCGGGCTGCCCTGCCGGACCATCAGGTTCTTTGCGTCAGTCGTCTGGTCCATCCAGACCTGCGCCTGCTCGCGGTCGTCCAGCGGCCGCAGGGCGCGGCATTTCTCCTTGGCCTCGTCCGATGCGGCCTGCGCCGCAAGACGGTCAAGGATCTCATAATATTCCAGTGTTTTTAAGGATTTTTCCCCTAATCTGTTCATCTTGTGCTCCTGTATCAAACAAAAGTCTATGGCTGCGGCAGCGCGACCGAATGGTAAAACCGCAGGCTGTCAAACCCGCGCCCTAAGTGGTACTGCACATAGTCCTCCGCCATGCGGCAGAACTGCGCGCGCGCCGGGCCGGACAGTGCAAAGGCAAAGGCTTTGCCGGTCTCGCTCGTCAGTACATGCGCAAGCGCGCGCAGCGCGGCGTCCGCAAGCGGCTCAAAGCCGCCCACCCGGCGCGCGCACGCCTCATGCGCCGCCGTGCCGCCGCGCACGGAAAAGCACACGGGCGGCCGCTCGATCCCCTTGCCGCATACGCCGCACACCGCCAGATCGGGCGCGTAGCCGCTCTCGGCCATCACGCGCCACTCAAACGCCGCCTTGACCAGCGCCGGGTCGCGTTTTCCGCCCTCGAGCGCGTACAGCGCATGCAGCAGCAGCCTGCAGAGGGCCGGGCTGTCCTCCTCGGGCGAGGCGAGCGCGGACGCGGCCTCCGCCAGATAACATGCGAGCGCATAGCGCTCGATGTCCTGCGCGAGCGGAAAAAACGAGTGGACGAGGTCCGCATCCCGCAGCGCGTACCGCCCGCCCCGCTCGGACAGGATAAATGCCGAATAACAAAACTGCCGCGCGGCAGGGTTCTGTTTTTTGCCCCGCCGCGCGTTTTTGCATAAAATCTCCACCTTGCGCCCGTCCTCGGTCAGCACGGTCAGGTAGCGGTCAAAGTCGCCGAAATCCACCTCGCGCAGGCCGAGCGCGCGCAGCTTGACCTCCGCCATTTACGAATCCTCGTAGCCGAAGTTGCGCATCTGGTACTGGTTGTTGCGCCAGCCCTCCTTGACCTTGACCCACAGCTCGAGGAACACCCGGGCGTCCAGCATGCGCTCGATGTCCGCGCGCGCCTGCCGGCCGATCTCCCGCAGCATGGCGCCCTGCTTGCCGATGATGATGCCCTTGTGGCTCGCCTTCTCGCAGTAGATGACCGCGTTGATCTCGACAAGGCCGTCCTCGCGCTCATGCCAGCGCTCGATGCCCACCGCAACGCCGTGCGGCACCTCGCGCTCGAGCAGGCGCAGCATCTTTTCGCGGATGATCTCGGCCACGAGCTGCCGCTCGGGCTGGTCGGAGACCATATCGTCCGGGAACAGCTGCGGGCCCTCGATGGCGTACTTGTCCACCTCGGAGAGCAGGTCGGAAAGCCCCTCGCCCGTGCGCGCGGAGACCGGCACGACGGCCTCGAACTCGTGCGCCGCGGCATAGGCCGCGATGACTGCGAGCAGCTCCTCCTTTTTGACCGTGTCGATCTTGTTGATGACCAGGATCGCCGGCATATGGTGCTGCTTGATCTGGTCGATCAGGCTCTGCTCCGCCGGGCCGATGTTGGCGATCGGCTCGACCACAAGCGCGGCCACGTCCACCTCGGAGACCGTGTCGGTCACGACCTTGCACATATAGTCGCCCAGACGCGAACGCGGCTTGTGCAGGCCGGGCGTATCCAGCAGCACATACTGGGTGTCGCCCCGGCTCAGAACGCCGGTGATGCGCGTGCGCGTGGTCTGCGGCTTGCTGGACACGATCGCGACCTTCTGCCCGACCAGCTTGTTGGTCAGGGTGGATTTGCCCACGTTCGGGCGGCCGACCACGGAGACGACCGCTGTTTTGGTAATTTTACTCATTGTATTCTCCCATATTTGAAAATAAACCACAGGGCGGCCGGCACGGAAAGCAGCAGCAGCGCCGCGGCCCACAGATGCGCGGCCAGCCACGCGAGCGCGCAGAGCAGCACGCCTTCAAACAGAAAAATGCACACGCCCACCGCCACGCACGCGGCTGCGCACACGACCACGCCGGCGGCTGCGATGTCCTTTGCGTTGCGGACAAAGCCGTCATACCCGCTGGCCTGACGGTCGCACAGGCGCTCGATGGCGGTGTTCATCAGCTCCGCGCCCATGGTCAGGCCGAAGCACAGGCACAGCGCCGCCGCCGCGGACGCATCCGCGCCGCCCAGCAGCGCGAACACCGTGACGTAAAACGCCGCCGTCATGTGCACGCGGAAGTTGCGCTCCCCGTGGATGCACAGCCCCAGCCCGCGGAAGGCGTGCTGGAAGCTCTCGCTCAGTTTTCGGATGTTATTCTTCATGTCTGCGGTTCTCTCGTCAGGCCGAGGAAGGCGAGGTTGTCCTCTTCCTTCCCGCGCATCAGGCGGGTGTCCTCTTCGCTGCGTTCGTGGTCATAGCCCAGCAGGTGCAGCACCGAATGGGTCGTCAGGTAGCCGCACTCGCGCGCGGCGGAGTGGCCAAACTCGGCCGCCTGCTCGACCGCGCGCGTGTAGCACAGGATCATGTCCCCGAGCATGACGCAGCCCGAGTCCGGCTCGCGCTCGAGCGGCTCGCGCGGCTCGCCGTTGTAAAAATCGTACATGGGGAAGGACAGCACATCGGTCACCGCGTCCTTATCCCGGTAATCCGCGTTGAGCTGCCGGATGGTCTCCGCGTCCACGACGGTCACGTCGATCTCCGCGTCAAACGGCACCTGCTCGCCCGCGAGCACGCGCTCCGCGCAGGTGCGGATCAGTTCGGCGACCGCCTGCTCGTCCTCGACTGCGGTGTCGAACCCGATGTTGATCTGGTGGTTCATCGCTTGTCCCCTTTTCGGCGGAAGGCCGGGTGCTTGCTGTCCGGCGTCCTTCCCTTGCCCTTTTTGTTTTCGTAGTCCGCATACGCCTTGACGATGCGCTGCACCAGCTCGTGGCGCACGACGTCCTTTTCGGTCAGGTAGCACTGGGCGATGCCCTCCACGCCGTCCAGCACGCGCAGCGCCTCCTTGAGGCCGGACTGCTTGCCGTCCGGCAGGTCGATCTGCGTGATGTCGCCCGTGATGACCGCCTGCGAACCAAAGCCCAGACGGGTGAGGAACATCTTCATCTGCTCGGGCGTGGTGTTCTGCGCCTCGTCGAGGATGATGAAGCTGTCGTCCAGCGTGCGGCCGCGCATATAGGCGAGCGGCGCAACCTCGATCGAGCCGCGCTCCTGATATTTGGTGAAGTTCTCCGCGCCGAGCATGTCGAACAGGCCGTCGTACAGCGGGCGGAGATAGGGATCGACCTTGCTCTGCAGGTCGCCGGGCAGGAAGCCGAGCTTTTCGCCCGCCTCGACCGCCGGGCGCGTCAGGATGATGCGCGAGACCCGTTTATCGCGGAAGGCCGCGACCGCGGCCGCGACAGCGAGGTAGGTCTTGCCCGTGCCCGCCGGGCCGACGCCCATGACGATGGTGTTTTTGCGGATGGCCTCCATATAGCGTTTCTGGCCGAGCGTCTTGGCCTTGACCGGCTTGCCCTTGGCCGTGATGCAGAGCACGTCGCGGCTCATGGTGTGCACCTCGGCCTCGCGGCCGTCGCGCGCCAGACCGATGACGTACTGCACGGTCTGTGTGCCGATGGCCTCGCCGCGGCCGGCCATGGCCGCCAGCGCGCCGATCGTGCGCGCGGCGACGTCCGCCTCGGCGTCCTCGCCGGAGATCTTCAGCTCGCTGCCGCGGCTGACGACCGACACGCCGAGTTCGCGCTCGATCAGCTTGATATTCTCATCAAATGCACCGAAGATCGCCATAAGCAATTCGGT
>CALWJG010000086.1 GCA_944380945.1 uncultured Agathobaculum sp.
ACCGTGCGTGCCGCCGTCCGCGCAGAAGGTCACGTCGCCCGCTTTCACCGGATAGGACTGATCGTTGTCGTAATACAGGCCCTCGCCCGAGAGGATGTAATAGGTCTCGGTCTCGCCGTGGTGCGGATGCACGCCCAGCGTGCAGCCCGGCTCGAGCCGCACATGCGCGTACATGCGGCATTTGCCGTTGAGCTGCTCGTCATTCAGCAGGTGTTCGATCAACACATGGCCCTTGCCGCCCGCCATCTGTTCCTTTTTCTCTACTGCGCGTTCGCTGTGGGAAGTCATCATATTCGTTTCCGCCTTTCTTGTCCATGTTGCACAGGGTTCCCCCTTGCTTTCATTATACCCGGCCTGCGCCGGAATGCAAGCCCCCTAAACCTGCTGACTTGGAAAGGCCCCCGTTCGGGTACACCAAACGGGGGCGCGGTCCTCAGTCCATGCGAAACAGACGGCGCAGCACGCCGCGCAGACATTTCGGGCTCTTCCAGACGGCTACCTTCATCATTGTGCAAAACCTCCCGTCAGCGTTGGAACAGGAACACGCCTGCCGCCAGCAGCGCCAGCGCTGTCAGCCAGAGCGGCAGGCACGACGGCACAAGGCCGCCGATCAGCAGCCCCAGCCCGAGGCACAGGGCCGCCAAGCCGATCGCCTGACCGCGGCAGAACATTGCGCATCACGCTCCTGCTTTCAGTATAAGCGGAGGGGGCACGCTGTGTGACGGTCCGGCCGGCAAAAGATCAGCGGTTGTTTGTACTGCCGAAGCCGCCCTCGCGCACACCGTCCGCGTCGTCGTCCTCCGTGACGCCGAAGGGCAGGAAAATGCCCTGCGCAAAGCCCTCGCCCGCGCCGACGGACACCGTCTGCCCCAGCCTGCTGCAGTTGGTCATCTTGATGAAAATATGGCCGCCGTTCTTGGCGTGATAATAATCGCTGTCGATGATGCCGACCGTGTTGTCCAGCTGCAGGCCGTACTGAAAGCCCAGCCCGGAGCGCGGATAGATCTGGAGCACCCAGCCCTCCGCGATCTCGGCGCAGATGCCGGTCGGGATCTTGATGGTCTCGCGCGGGACAAGCGAAAACGCGCCGGGCGCGAAAAAGTCATACCCCGCCGAGCCCGCCGTCGCGCGGCGCGGCAGGTGCAGGTTCTGATAAACTGCCCGCGCCTCCGCTTCGGTACACCGCGTCTCCTTGCACCAGTCGCGGATAAACTGCTCTTCGGAAACCTTGTGGAATTTTGCGATTTTCTGCATGTCGTTCTGCTTCCTTTCTCTATCTGACGGCCCGCACCGCAGCGCGGGACAATGGCGTATGGGTTCCGCTCCTATTATAGCAGATGACACGCGCCGCGGAAAGGGTGCAGAAAGAAAAATCCGGCGTCGCGGCAGCGTGCGCAGCGCACAAAAAAGCCGCCTGAAACAGGCGGCTTTAGATGGTGGACATTGACGGGTTCGAACCGCCGACCTTCCGCACGTCAAGCGGATGCTCTTCCAGCTGAGCTAAATGTCCATAGCAGGACGGCCAAAGGCCGTCCATATTCACTTGCTTACTTCTTGCAGCGCTCGAGATACTCGCCCGTGCGGGTGTCGATCTTGATGCGCTCGCCCTGCTCGATGAACAGCGGAACCTGAACGGTCGCGCCGGTCTCCACCGTTGCGGGCTTGAGGGTGTTGGTGGCAGTGTTGCCCTTGAAGCCGGGATCGGTCTCGGTGATCTCAAGCTCAACGAACAGCGGCGCCTCAACTGCATAAACATTGCCCTTGTAGGAGCAGACCTTGCAGTTCTCGTTTTCCTTTACAAAGCGGAAATCGTCACCCAGCGTATCCTTGCTGATCGGGATCTGCTCATAGGTTTCGTTGTCCATGAAGTAGTAAAGGTCGCCCTCGTTGTAGAGATACTGCATGTCGCGGCGCTCTACAAAAGCTGCTTCGTATTTATCCGTCGGATTAAAGGAACGCTCGGTTACCGCGCCGGTAATGACGTTCTTCATTTTGACGCGGACGAAGGCAGCGCCCTTACCCGGCTTTACATGCTGAAACTCGATGACCTGAAGAACCTGGCCGTCCATTTCAAAAGTTGTGCCGTTACGAAATTCGCCTGCCAGCATATTGCGATTCCTCCATAGAAAATTTGCTGTTTCCTGCCGTCCTCACGGACAGCGCTCATATATAATACCGCATTTTTCGCCGTTTGGCAAGAGGGATTTTGAAATTTCCCGAAAAAATTTTTCCGCACAGCGCGGCAGGCGGCGCAGCCTGCCGCCGTGCCGCCTGCCCGGTCTGTTCCTTGCCCTGCGGCGGATGGACCGCCGTCAGCAGCAGCAATTGCCGCAGCAGCCGTCCGCGCCGCCGCGCGTGCCCTCGCCGCAGCACACCCAGATCAGGATGATGATCAGGATGATCCACCAATTATTCTCGCCGAAGAGCGCGTTAGAAGAACACATACGCTTTTCCTCCTATCAAAGATTTCACTTCATCCTATGGAGGGAGCGCATGGTTGGTGACTGTTTTTACGAAACGATCGCGGCGATCACGCCGTCCCGGACGAGGCCGCGCACCTCGACCTCGACCGGCCGGTTTTTGGCGGCGCCCGGCCCTTCTATATATATAGGAAAGCCATACCGCCCGTGCGCCGCCCACAGCCCGCCGCTCCGATGCTCGGGCAGCGCCTGCAGCCGCCGGCCGATGAACCGGCTGCGGTACGCCTCCCCCAGCCGGGCAGCCGTCTGTTTGGCGTGCGCGGCGCGCGCAGCCTTCTCCCGCTGGGACAGCTGACCAGGCAGAGAAGCGGCACGCGTGCCCTGCCGCGCGGAATACGGGAACACATGCACCGCCGCAAATGCGCACTGCTCCAAAAAGTCCAGCGTCTCGGTAAACTCCGCTTCGCTCTCGCCCGGAAAGCCGACGATCAGATCGGTCGTCACCGAGCAGTCCGGGAAGGCCTGCCGCAGCAGCTGCACACAATGGGCGTATTCCGCTGTGGTGTACCGCCGTCCCATGCGCCGCAGCACGCTGTCGCTCCCGCTCTGCAAGGAGAGGTGGAAGTGCAGCGCCAGATTGCCGTATCCCGCCAGCCGCATGCAGAACGCCTCGTCCACGATGCGCGGGTCGAGCGAGCCCAGCCGGAAGCGCATGTCCGGAAACGCCGGCAGCAGGCGGCACAGCAGATCGACAAGCGTCACCCGCGGCGTCAGGTCCTTGCCATAGGAGGCGATCTCGATGCCGGTCAGCACGATCTCGTGCACGCCCGCCGCCTGCAGCTGCGCGGTCTGCATTTCCGCCTGCTCCGGCGGCAGCGAGCGCACGCGCCCGCGCGCGTACGGTATAATACAATAGGTACAGAAGTTGTCGCACCCATCCTCGATCTTGAGCAGCGCGCGGGTGCGCCCCTGCGGCACGCCCGCCGGCAGGACCTCAAACGCGCCGTCCTCTTCCCGCTCCACCGCCGGCGCCGGCCGGCCGCTGGCCGCCGCCTCACACAGCTCAATGACGCGCGCACGGTCATTCGTACCGCACACCAGATCGATCTCCTCCGCCGCGCGCACGCGCGCCGGGTCGGTCTGCGCGAAGCAGCCGCACGCCGCGATCACGGCGCGAGGGTTTTCCCGCCGCAGCTTGTGGAACGCACGGATATTCTTATGGTCGGAGACCGAGGTCACCGTGCAGGTGTTGATCACGACCGCATCCGCATCCCGGTCAACGATCTCATGCCCGCGCGCCGCCGCCAGCTGGGTCAGCGCCTGCGTCTCAAACAAATTCACCTTACAGCCAAGTGTATAAAAAGCAAACCGCATTTTGTGCCTCATTTCGTCAATATGTTCTATTTCTTTCCCCATTTTACCACAAATCAGGCGTCAAACCAAACAAAATAATATTTCAGATTTGACAAACAAGGAAGCGCGTGCTATACTGTAACCGTAATGTAACTTTGGAATGTAACCATTTTGTAACTATAAGGAGCATATGAATGTCAACTTCTTCCAAGAAGAAAGACCTGCTGGAGTATAAAGGCCATCCGCTGATGCGCAAGGAAAACATCATCTATTATGGGTCGATGAGCGATTCCCATATTATTATGATGCAGATCCTTGAGTCCGGCGAGGTCAAGGGCATGCCGGTCGCCAAGCGCGTCTCGGTGCAGCTGCAGCAGACGGCCCCCAACGTTCGCGTGCGGGACCGCATCGTCAAAAAGACAGAGAAGGACAGCCTGTGGGCCGCCATGGACATCGCTTCCATCTGGCTCGGCCGCGCGCTGCATACCAAGTAATACAGACCAACCCGCATGATTGGAGGTCAATATCCCATGCAAACATCCAAGAAGCTGATCCGTCTGGCTGTCAGCGGTGCGCTGGCGGCATCCATGCTGGTGCCCAGCTCGCTGGCCATGTATCAGGCCAAGGTAACGGCCGACGCGCTTTATCTGCGCGAGTCCCCCGGCGGCGATATCATCACCACCCTGTCGCGGGACACCATTGTCGCCGTGCTGAACAACAGCAGCAGCTGGTATAAGGTTGCGGTCAACGGCCGCGAGGGCTATGTCAGCGGCGAATACGTCCGCGGCACCCAGCAGACCGACTTCTCGCTGGGCACGGCGAAGATCGTGTGCAGCACGAGCGTCAACTTCCGCTCCCAGCCGAACACCTCGAGTTCTGTTCTGGCTTCCCTGCCGAACGGCGCGAGCGTGAGCATTACCGGCGCGAGCAACGGCTGGTTTAAGGCGACTTACAACGGCCAGAGCGGCTATGTCAGCGCAGACTATGTGAGCTTTACAGGCGGATCTTCTTCCTCCGCTTCGAGCAGCACAAGCCAGTCCGCATCCACGACTGCCACGGCCACCAAGAGCACCGGCAAGATCGTGTGCGACACCTCGGTCAATTTCCGTTCCCAGCCGAACACCTCGTGCTCGGTCATCGGCTCGCTGTACAACGGCGCGACAATCACCATCCTCAGCTCTGAGAACGGCTGGTACAAGGCTACATACAACGGCAAGACCGGTTACATCAGCGCGGATTACGTCACCGTAACGAGCGGACAGGCTTCCGACAGTGCGGTCAGCAAGCCGTCCAACTCGGTCTCCTACAACGGCACGAGCGCCAAGCGCAAGGCTGTGATCGAGTATGCGGCGCAGTTCCTCGGCACGCCCTATGTTTACGGCGGCAGCACCCCAAGCGGCTTTGACTGCTCCGGCTTCACTTCCTATGTGTTCGCCAACACGGTCGGCTCGATTCCGCGTGTGGCGCAGGCGCAGTTTGACGCCACCACCCGCGTATCCATGAGCGAGCTCAAGCCGGGCGACCTCGTGTTCTTTGGCAGCAGCGCTTCTTCGATCAGCCACGTCGGCATCTATGTGGGCGACGGCAAGTTCATCCACTCCCCCCACACCGGCGATGTTGTCAAGTACGATTCCCTGAGCGGTTACTATTCCAACCGATTCCAGGGCGGCGGCCGCGTGATCTTTGACTAATCCCAAAACAGACAAGCCCTCCGGCATTATGCCGGAGGGCTTTTTTCTGCCTATTGCAGGATAGTCACACACCCATCCGCCCACTGCAGTGCGGAAGGCGCAAGCTGGCGCGCGGCCAGTGCACGGTTGACCGCATCGGACAGCGTCCCGTCCAGCGCCGCGGCCGCCTGCTGCGGGAGCGCAGCGCCCGCGAGCGCCGCCTGCCGGCACTGCAATGCCACTGCGCCGTCCTGCACGGATACCGTCCACACCGCGCTTACCTCACAACGCGCAGGCAGGAACAGTAGCGCAGTGCGCATGCTGCCCGGGACCAGGCCGCTGTCCTCGAGCGCCTGCCGGTCGACCGCGGCCTGCAGCGACACAGTGCCGTCCGCACTGATGTGCACCGACAACGACTGCGGCGCGAACGGCAGCGCCTGTTCGATCAGCGCGGCCAGCGTCTGCTCATCGACCTGTATACCCACCTGCTGCTCTCCCTCCTGCCGCTCCGGCGCAGGCTGTGCGCCGTCCTGCCGTTCGGGCGGCACGCCCAGCAGCATCCGTCCGATCAGCAGCAGGCACAGCAGCATGCAGACGCCGAGGATCACAGTATAGATTCCGCGTTTTTCCTCCTGCACAGGCAGCGCCCTCCTTCCCTTTTCCTGATAGAAACAGGATATGCAGCCAGCGCGCGGTTCAGAACACAGCAAAGCCCGCCTTTTGAGGCGGGCTTTGCTTATTTCTCGGAGTCAGCGCAGCGGCTGGCCCGGATCGTCTTATTTGCAGCCGCAGCCACAGCCGCTGCCGCTGCCGGTGAACAAGCTCTCCGGGCAGTCCTGCTTGGGCGGGAAGAACTCGTCGATCGGGAACTCAAAGCTCGAGAAGATCTCGCACGGGTCCTGCTCGCCGCCGGTGCCGCTGCCCGAGCAGTCGCGGCGCGGCAGGCAGATGTCATACGCGGGCATGAGCAGCTGGATGTCGCGCTCCATGCGGATGATGGAGAACTGGCCGAGCGTGACGAACAGCTGATAGCCGTTGTCGTTCAGCACCAGATCATCGCCGCCGAAGCAGGGGCAGATCGCACGCGGCACCTCGTGCAGCGCGCAGCAGCAGCAGTTGCACGAGGTCTCCGGCGCGACGATGCGCGCGTCCAGCAGGATCGGGTCGACGACCTCGACCACCGCAGTCGGCTTGTTGCTGTCCGGGCAGAGCTGAATGTCCGCGCCGTCCTCGACATAGCGAGAGGAGAAGATGCGCGCGCCGCCCTCGCCGCCGAACAGCACCACGCGCTTGTCGAACACCGCCAGACCGTCTACGATGCGCGGACGGCCGACCGCGCAGCTGATCTCGCACTCAATGCGGTAGAAATAGCGGATGTCGACCGAATACAGCCCCTTGTT
>CALWJG010000087.1 GCA_944380945.1 uncultured Agathobaculum sp.
ACGCCCCAATCGAAATATTAAATTTCGCGGCCCACCGCCTGCGCCACCGCGCGCAGGGCCTGCATGGTCTCGTGGAAGGATTCGTAGGTCAGCGACTGCGCGCCGTCGGACAGCGCGTGCGCGGGGTCGTTGTGCACCTCGATCATCAGGCCGTCCGCGCCCGCGGCGACCGCGGCCTTGGCCAGCGGCTCGACCATCCAGTAGATGCCGCCCGCGTGGGACGGGTCGACGATGACCGGCAGGTGGCTCATGCGCTTGAGCACAGGCACCGCGGAGATGTCCAGCGTGTTGCGGGTGTACTGCTCGTAGGTGCGGATGCCGCGCTCGCACAGGATGACGTTCTCATTGCCGCCCGCCATGATGTACTCCGCGCTCATCAGGAATTCCTCCATCGTGTTGGCGAAGCCGCGCTTGAGCAGCACGGGCTTGCGGGTCTGGCCCAGCTCCTTGAGCAGCTCGAAGTTCTGCATGTTGCGCGCGCCGACCTGGAAGCAGTCGCAGCGGTCCATGAACAGGTCGATGTGCGCGGGGCTGGTGATCTCGGTCACGACCGGCAGGCCGGTCGCCTCATGCGCCTTGTGCAGCAGCTCGAGGCCCTCGGCCTTGAGGCCCTGGAACGAGTACGGGGAGGAACGCGGCTTCCATGCGCCGCCGCGCAGCACGGTCGCGCCCTCGGCCTGCACATGCTTGGCCACGTCGATGATCTGCTCCTCGCTCTCGACCGAGCAGGGGCCCGCCATCACGACCAGCTTTTTGCTGCCCACGACCACGCCCGGCGCGATCTCGACCTGCGAATTGTCCGGATGGAACTTGCGGTTGGCCAGCTTGAACGGCTCCTGCACCTTGATGATGTTCTCGACCTGCGGGTCGCGCAGCAGCGCGTCCTTGTCGACCGCGCCCGTGTCGCCGACGAGGCCGATGACGATCGTGCCCTCGCCGTAGATCGGGTTGGCCTTGACGTTCCAGCGCTCGATGTGGCGGGAAAGCGCCTCGACGTGCTCGCGCGTTGCGCCGTGCTTCATAATGATGATCATAACAGTTTCTCTCCTTTGGATGATTGGGTTTTTGTGCTGCGTTTGTCCGGCGGAGAAAAGCATAAAAAAAGCCTTCCATCCACAAAGAGGGACGAAAGACAAACAGTTCCGCGGTACCACCCACATTCGGCATAGAAAGCCCATGCCGCACTTTTTTCGGATACGATCATATCCTATCCCTGTAACGGAGGAGTCCCGTCGGCGCCTACTGATGCGAAGGGTTTCAGCGCCGCAGCTCGAGAGGGAACTTCGCCGTGCCTGCGCCTGCGTCCGTTTCCAGTCAAGCCGGACACTCCCTGTGAGCCGCGGATGGGACGACTACTTTCCTCTGTCATCGCTTTGTACCATATTTCGTATCCATTATAGTACCGCCGGCCGGTCTTGTCAATGCAAAAATTGTTACGTTTTTGTTTCAGCTTTTTCGCAGGGCGAAAAAAACGCCCGTCCCGCCGGGAAAAGCGGCGGCATATTCCGGACAGGCCGCACATAGAGTGAAACAGGTGATGCAGGATGGAGAGAAAACAGGACAGGGCCTGGCAGCAGGCCATCCGCTGCCTGCCGCCGCCGCGCGCGGCGGCGCTGGCGGCGCTTGACGGGCAGGACGGGATCGAGGAGCTGCGCCTGCGGGCCGGCCTGCCGCCCTCCGTGCGCCGCGCCGGGCGGGAGGAGGGGCTGGCCATGCCGCCGGTCACGGCGGAGGAGCTGCGCGACACGCTCAGCCGTGCGGCGCGCTGGTCGGTGCACAGCCATACGGACAGCCTGCGAAACGGGTTTGTCACGCTTGCGGGCGGGCACCGGCTGGGTGTGTGCGGGCAGGCGGCGACCGAAAACGGACAGGTCGCCGCCATCCGCGGCGTCTCGTCGCTGAACCTGCGCGTCGCGCGGCAGCATCCGGCGCTCGCGGCGCAGATCGCGCCGTGGGCTGGGACGGGCGCGCCGCAGTCCGCGCTGCTGGTCTCGCCGCCCGGTCTGGGCAAGACCACGCTGCTGCGCGAATGGGTGCGGCTGATATCCGACCGGGGCTATCCGGTCGCGGTGGCGGACGAGCGCAGCGAGGTCGCCGCGCTCGCGGACGGCGCGCCGCAGTTTGCGGTCGGCCGCTGCACGGACGTGCTCGACGGCTGCGCCAAAAAGCAGGCGGCGCTCATGCTGCTCAAGACCATGTCGCCCGCGCTGCTGGCGTTTGACGAGATCACCGCGCCCGCGGACGTGGAGGCGGTCTCGCTGTGCGCGCACTGCGGCGTCGCCGTGCTGGCGACGGCGCACGCCGCGGATGCGGACGGCCTGCGCCGCCGTCCGCTGTACCGGCGCCTGCTCGCGCTGGGCGTGTTCCGGCGCGCGGTGTTCATCGGATGGAAGGGAAAAGAGCGGGTCTACCGCATGGAGGAATGGGAGGAAAGCATATGCTCAAGCTGATCGGAGCGGTGATGATCTTCGGTTCGTGCGCGGCGCTCGGCCTGTCCGCGCGGCAGTCTCTGCGCCGCCGGGTCGCGGCGGCGGACGCGATGCTGCTCGCGCTGTCGCTGATCGAGAGCGAGATCACCTGCCGCCGCACCCCGCTGCCCGAGATCATCGGGGAGCTGGCGGAAAACGACGACCCGGTGCTCCGTCTGGTGTTCGGCGGGCTGCGCCGCCGCCTGCGCGAGCAGGACGGCCTGTCGCTCAGCTACCTGTGGCGGGCCAATCTGCGCGACTGCCGCGCCGAGGCGGGGCTGGGCGCGGAGGAGTGCGACATCCTGTGCACGGCCGCGAGCTATCTCGGCCGCTATGATGCGGACGAGCAGGCCGCGGGGCTCGAGCAGGTCAGCCGCCGCCTGTCCGCCGCGCGCGCCGCGGCGGATGCGGCGCTGCACAGCCGCGGGCGGCTGTACCGCACCTGCGGCGTAGCGCTGGGCATTCTGGTCATTCTGGTGCTGATCTGAAAGCGGGGGAGGACATATGGACGTTGACCTGATCTTCCGCATCGCGGCCGTCGGCATTCTGGTGGCGGTGCTCGGGCAGCTGCTTTCGCGCTCCGGGCGCGAGGAGCAGGCGCTGATGACCACGCTGGCGGGCCTCATCGTCGTGCTCATGCTGATCGTTCAGGAGATCAGCGACCTGTTCGCGATGATGAAGCGCGTGTTCGGGTTTTGAGCGGGCTGGGGGCGGCGGCCGGCCTTGTGCTGCTGGCGCTCATCCTGTCGCTCGTGCTCAAAAAGGACGCGCCGGTCATCGCCTTCCTGCTCGTGCTGGCCGCGGGCGTGCTGCTCCTGCTGGGCGCGTTTGCACAGCTGGGCGGCGCGATGCAGCGCTTTGCGGCGCTCCTGCAGCAGGGCGGCATGGGGGACAGCCTGTACCTGCCCGTCCTCAGGGCGGTGGGGGTGGCGGTCGTGGTGCGCATTCTGGCCGCGCTCTGCCGGGACGGCGGGCAGTCCGCGCTGGCCGCCAAGGTGGAGATCGCAGGCGCGCTGGCCGCGCTGGCGGTCAGCCTGCCGCTGCTCGAGCAGGTCCTCGACCTGCTGACCGGCTGGACCGTGTGAAAAAGGGGAATACGGAATGAAAAAGCTGATCGTGCTGCTGGCGCTGCTGTGCCTTGTGCCGGCTGCGGGTGCGGCGGAGACGGACAGCGGCATCGGGCAGGCCGGCGGTGCGCTGGCGGACGCGCTGCCCGCCGGCAGCCGCGCGTATCTGGACGGGATACAGGCCGCGGATACGGACTCGCTCGCGGCCTCGTTCGCCCGCCTGCTCGAAAACGTGGCCGCGGACAGCCGCAGCGCCGTGCAGGGTGCGGTGCGCAGCCTGCTGCGCGCGGCGGGCATTGCCATCCTCGCCGCGGTGGGGCGCGGGTTTTCCTCCGCCGCGGGCGGCGCGGCGGACGGTGTGATCGACCTCGCGGCGGTGCTGGGCTGCGCGGCGGTGCTGCTGCAGGATTTCTCGGGCGTGCTCGCGCTCTGCCGGGACACGCTCAGCCAGATCAGCGTGTTTTCCGGCACGCTGCAGCCCGTGCTGGCGGCGGCCCTGTCCGCGGGCGGCAGCGCGGTGACGGCCACCGCCCTGCAGGTGGCGTCCCTGTTCGTGTTCGATCTGGTGATCCGGCTGATCAACGGCCTGCTCGTGCCCGCGGCGTGCGCCTATCTGAGCATCACGGCGGTGGATGCGGCCACGGGCAGCGGCATGCTGCGCGGGCTGGCGGACGGCATCCGCGGCCTGACCGCGGGCACGCTCAAGCTCATTTTGACGCTGTTTACCGCATATCTTACCATAGCGGGCGGCGTGTCGGGCAGCGTGGACCGCATGGCGCTCAAGACCGCCAAATTCGCGGTCTCGGGCGCGGTGCCGGTGGTGGGCGGGGTGATCTCGGACGCGACCGAGACCGTGCTCTCCGGCGCGGCGCTGCTCAAAAACTCGGTCGGCGTGTTCGGCATGCTGTGCATCACGGCGATCTGCCTGGTGCCCTTCCTGCGCGCGGGCGCGGGTTACCTGTGCTATAAGGCCGGAGCGGCGGTGCTGTCGCCGCTGTGCCCGGACGGCCTGCGGCAGCTGCTCGGCGGCGTGGGCACGGGCTTCGGCCTGCTGCTCGGCATGCTGAGCACCTGCTGCCTGATCCTCTATCTGGAGCTGGTTTATGTGGTTGCGATGGTGAAGCCGGTATGACAGAGCTTTTTCAGACCATTCTGCTGCGCGTGACGCTCGCAGGCATCGCCGCGGCGGCCGCGCTGCGCATAGCGGGCGGGGGCGCGCTGCGCGAGGCGGTCCGGCTGGCCGCCGGCCTGCTCATGCTGCTGGCGCTGCTGCAGCCGCTGGCCGGTCTGCGCCTGCCCGCATGGGACGGGCTGGGCGTGTCCGTGCCCGATGCGGACGCGCTCGGGCAGCAGAACGCGCAGACCGCGATGAGCACGGTCGCCGGGGCGATCGCGGATGCGCTCGCCCTGCGCGCCGAAGAACAGGGGCTGCACGCCTCGTTCCGCGTCACCATGACGACCGACGCGGACGGCCTGCTGCAGATCGACCGCGTGGCCATCCATTACGGCGCGGCGGACGCGGACCGCCTGCGGGAGCTTCAGACGCTCGTGGCCGAGGAATGCGGCGTGCCCGCGGACAGACAGGAGTTGATCGCTGAATGAAATTCCAAGTACCCGCGCGGCTGGAGGAGCTGGCCGGCCGCCTGCCGCCGCAGCTGCGGCGGTACCGCGCGCTGCTGATCGTGCTGCTGGCGGGCGTGCTGCTGCTCGCCTCGGGACGGGGCGGGGGCGCGTCCGCCGCGCCCCGGCAGGCGGACGGCGGGGCGGACACGGCTTTTTCCCTCGCCGCGTTCGAGGACCAGCTGCGCGCGCAGCTGGCGGGCGTTGAGGGCGCGGGGCGGGTCGAGCTCATGCTCACGCTCGAGGAGACGGACGCGTCGGTCTACGCGGCGGACACCCGCCGCACGGACGGCAGCTGGGAGAGCGACCTGACCGTCCTCTCGGACAGCAGCTACGGCGAGACGCCGGTCACGGTCAAGCGCCTGCTGCCGGTGTTCCGCGGCGCGGTCGTGCTGTGCGACGGCGCGGACGACGCGCAGGTGCGCCTTGCGGTGACGCAGGCGGTGTGCACGGCGTGCGGGCTGGGCTCGGACAAAGTCGCGGTTCTGAAAATGGCCGCGCGGACATAAACCAATACCAATCGATCATACAGGAGGGCGAGCAAGCAATGAAAAAAATCAAAAAGCGCGGGGCGGTCTACGGCGTGATCGCGCTGCTGCTCTGCGCAGCGGTCTACCTCAACTGGAGCTACGCCGGCGCGCCGGGCGACCTGCTGACCACGGAAAGCGCGTCCGGGGACGGGGCGGCCGAAACCGGCGCGGCCGCGGAAACGGGCGCGGCGGCAGAGGACGATTACTTCGCTTCCTCGCGGCTGACGCGCGAGCAGGCGCGGGACGAGGCGGTGAGCACGCTCAAGGAGGTATCCGAGAGCGAAAGCGCCGACCAGACCGCAAAGGACGAGGCCGCGGCGCAGATCTCGTCGCTGGCCGACGACTCGGTCGCGGAGGCGAACATGGAGAGCATGATCCGCGCCAAGGGCTACGCGGACGCGGTGGTCATGATCGGGGACGACGGGGTCAACGTGGTCGTCGCGGCGCCGGAGGGCGGCCTGCAGGCGGCGGACGTGACCGTCATCAAGGACATCGTGGTCGCCGAGACCGGCATGACCGCGGCGCAGGTGCGGATCGTGGAGGCATGACCGCGGCCGGAAACGTATTTTTGCTTTGCAATCCGCCGAAACTGTGCTATAATCCCTTTATAAAGGAGCGTGAACACAATGGCGGATCATAAAGAGTATTGGTCGACCGAGAGCGATCAGGGTTCCATCCGGATCTCGGAGGACGTTGTCGCGTCGATCGCGGCGCTGGCCGCATCCGAAACGGGCGGCGTCAGCGGCCTGTATTCGACGCTGACGAGCGACATCGTCAATTTCCTGAGCAAGAAGAACCAGTCCAAGGGCGTGCGCATCGAGCTGGGCGAGGGGGATACGGTCAAGATCGAGATCGGCTTCCTTGCGCTGTTCGGCCACAATATCTGCGAGGTCGCCCGTCAGGTGCAGGACAACGTCAAGTCCGCGGTCGAATCCATGACCGGCCTGAAGGTGACCGAGGTCAACATCCACGTCGGCGGCGTGACGTTCGCGCCCGCGCCCGCAGCGGCGGAGGAGGAAAAGGCCCCGGCCGAGCCCGCGGAGGAATAACCGCCGGCCGGCGCGAAAGACGCAAAAGCAAAAAGGGTATGCCCCAAATCGGGCATACCCTTTT
>CALWJG010000088.1 GCA_944380945.1 uncultured Agathobaculum sp.
AAAAGCGCCCCGCTGCCTGCGGGGCGCTTGCATTGCTGCTGCGTGCCTGTTCGGCCATGCAGCGCTCGACGATGCGCCGGAAAATCAGCTGACAGCATGGAATGGTCCGGATACGGAGGACGTTGTTTTGTCCAGACTGTATACAGGCGAACTTCTTTCCCTGCTTCGGCCGGATACACAGCAGATCTTCCTGCTCCGCTGCCAGAGGTATTCCTTTCGGGAGATCGCTGACTGCCTGCACATGAAGCCAGCCGCTGTGCGCAGCAGGTATTCGCGCTCGCTCGCCAAGCTCAGGACAGTGTGGGAACGGGATAACGGGGAACAGTGACCGGATGCCTGGCGCCGCCGGAATCGGACAGCAGGGGCTTCCCAGCCCGCGAAAAATATGCTATAATCAAATCACGATATTGCCGGGATATGCCCTGACGTTTTTGCTTGCGTGCTGAAGCACTGCATGGGGGACAGAAGTCCGCCCGTTTCCGTCCGAGATATATCCTGCACAGCGCTGCACCATGCGCGCATATACCTTGCAGCAGGCCGCCGAAGCGGCTGAAACAGGACTGAAGTCCACTGGACGTCTTGATAAAAGCGTCCGGCGGGCTTTTTTATTTGCAGATACACCGACAGGATGAGGAAAGCAGAATGGATATGGAACCGATCAAACACGAAATGAAGCGCTATTGGTCGCGCCGGGTGGAGAAGTTTTCTGCGCTGCGCTGCCGCGAATTTGAAAGCGAAAAGCACCGCCAGTGGATGCGGGAGCTGGAACGGCATCTGCCGGCCGGCAGATCGCTCGACATACTGGACGTCGGCACCGGCACCGGCTTTTTTGCGCTGCTGCTGGCGGAAAAGGGGCACCGCGTCACCGGCATCGATCTGACGCCGGGCATGATCCGGGAGGCCGGCCGGCTTTCCGCAGAGCTGGGTCTGCCGGCGCGGTTTCTGGTGATGGATGCCGAGCTGCCGGAACTGCCGGCGCGCTCGTTTGACGCGATCGTCACGCGCAAGCTGACATGGACGCTGCCAAGTCTGGGCAGGGCGTATACGAACTGGCACCGGCTGCTCAAGCCGGGCGGCGTGCTGGTCAATTTTGACGCGGATTACTGCCGGGAGAAACAGGCGGCGCCGCTGCCGGCGCATCACGCGCATCAGGACATCGGGGCAGGGCTGATGGAGGAATATGAGCGCATGAAGCATTCGCTCCGCCCGATGCAGCAGCCGCGGCCCCAGTGGGATGTGCAGCTGCTGCGCGAAGCCGGCTTCCATCATATCGCAGTGGACACCGGCGTGTGGCAGCGGGTCTATCAGAAGGCCGATGAATTTTACGATCCCACGCCCGGCTTTGCGATCACAGCGACGGCATGAGAGGTATGTTTTCGCGCAGGGGAGACGGGCGGCGGCGCGGCGCGGCCGGCATGAAGGGGTATGTGCTCCGGCGGCTGGCGCAGCTGGTGCTCATCCTGTTTGTCATCACCTTTCTGTCCTTTGGCATGATGCGTCTGGCAGGCAGTGACGCGGTGCTCCAGAAGATGGAGCGCACCGGCATAGCGGCATCCCAGCAGGTCATTGACGCCGCTCGGGCCGAGCTGGGACTGGACAAGCCGTTCCTCGCGCAGTATGTGTCCTGGCTGGGCGGCCTGCTGCACGGGGATATGGGGGTAAGCTATGTCACCGGCCGGCAGGTGTTTCCCACCTTTACCGCCAAGCTGCCCGCCACACTGCTGCTGACGGCGGTCTCCATCCTGCTGACGGTCGTGATCTCCATTCCGCTGGGGATTCTGGCCGCGGTCCGGCAGAACCGGCTGACCGACCGGCTGATCCGGGCTGCCAGCTTTTTCGGCAGCAGTATGCCGGGCTTTTTTGTTGCGTTTTTGCTGATGTATCTCTTTTCCGTGCGGCTGGGATGGCTCCCTGTGCTCTCCCGCAGCGCCTCGCTGCAAAGCGTGCTCCTGCCGGCTTTGACGCTCGCCATCGCAATGTCCTCCCGCTATCTGCGGCAGGTGCGCGCCACCGTGCTGGATGAGCTCAGCCGGGACTATGTGACAGGCGCCGCCGCCCGCGGGGTGAAATTTTCGGTCACGCTGTGGAAAAGCGTGCTGCGCGCCTGTCTGGTCACGGTGCTCACCCTGCTCACCCTGTCCATCGGCAGCCTGCTGGGCGGCACGGCCATTGTTGAGTCCATCTTTTTGTGGGACGGCGTGGGCAGGCTGGCGGTCGACGCGATCTCCATGCGGGACTATCCGATGATTCAGGCCTATGTGATGTGGATGGCGGTCATCTACGTCTGCATCAATCTGATCACCGATCTGTCCTACCGCTTTCTCGATCCCCGGATCCGGCTGGGAGGTGGCAGGGAATGACAGGTTCGGTCACAGTGCGCCGGCAAAAAGTGCGAAGGCCGCGCCGCAGGTACAAGCTGGCCTGCCTGCTCATGCTGGCGGCGGCCTTGCTGCTTGCGCTGCTTTTCATCGAGCGGCTCTGCCCCTATGACCCCAACGCGCAGGTGTTCGCCGCGCTGGAGCCGCCCAGCGCGGCGCATCCCGCCGGCACGGACCGCTTGGGGCGCGACCTGCTTTCCCGCATCCTGATCGGCCTGCGGACCAGTGTGCTGTCCTCGCTGGCTCTGGTAGTGGTCACTGCCGCGGCCGGCAGCGCCGCAGGTGTGCTGAGCGGTTACTTTGGCGGCTTGGCGGACAGCCTGCTGATGCGGATCGCCGACGTTTGTCTGGCGTTTCCCGGTCTGGTGCTCGGGCTTGCGGTCGCGGCGCTGCTGGGCGGCGGGCTGCACAATGCCATGCTCGCGCTGGCGGTCGTCAGCTGGCCCAAATACGCCCGCGTCGCCCGCAGCCAGACGCTTGCGCTCCTGCGCACCGATCATATGGCGGCGGCGCGGCTGGCGGGCGGCAGCGCTCCGCAGCTCATTTTGCGGCATATCCTGCCCAACTGCGCGGGGCCGCTGCTTGTCACCGCGATGTTGGACATCGGCGCCATGATGATGGAGCTGGCAGGACTCAGCTTTTTGGGGCTGGGCGCCATGCCGCCGACAGCGGAGCTCGGCAGCATGATGAGCGGCGGCCGCAGCCTGCTGCAGCTTTACCCATGGGTGGTGATCGGGCCCGGCATCGCCATTTTTGCGGCTGTTGCGTTCTTTAATCTGCTGGGGGATGCCGCGCGGGACTGGCTTGACCCGCAAAACAGCGGCGGCAAATAGAGTTTTATGTTTGAAACAGTCAGGAGCGAGCGCTTGTGCGACAGATCAAAATATGTATACGGATGCTGGCAGCGGCCTGCCTTGCACTCTGTTTGCTGGCGGGATGCGGCGCGCGGATGAAGGCCGGTGCGGAGGAATCGGCCGGGGACGTTTTTGTGTTCGGCGACACCACCTTTAATGCGGAGAATGAGGAGCCGGATATCGACCCGCATAACGCCTATTCCGGCTGGGCCTGCATCCGCTACGGCGTGGGGGAAACGCTGTTCCGCTATACCGATACCATGGAGATCGAGCCGTGGCTCGCCGCAGACTGGGAGCAGGCGGACGCGCTGACCTGGCGCATCACCCTGCGGGACAACATAACGTTTTCGACCGGCCGGCCGCTGGACGGTCAGGCAGTAAAGGACTGCCTGACCCACCTGATCCGGACGCATGACCGCGCCCGGAACGATCTGCAGATCGACGCGATCACGGCTGAGGGGCAGACTGTGACCATCGTAACGCAGGAACCGCGTCCGGCGCTGCTGCATTATCTGAGCGACCCATACAGCTGCATCATCGATATGCAGGAGGGCGTTTCAGAAGAGGGCATCGTATCCGGCACAGGCCCCTATATCGCGCAGACGCTCGTGACAAACGAACGGCTCGAGCTTGTCCGGAACGAAGCCTACTGGGACGGGACGCCGGGCTTTGACCGCGTGACCGTGCTGAGCATCACGGATGGGGATACGCTCACCATGGCCCTGCAGTCCGGGGAGATCGACGCGGCATACGGCCTGCCGTATACCAGCTATCCGTTGTTTCAGAATGACGAGTATGTACTTGCCAGCGCAGCGACCAGCCGCACTTTTTTTCTGCATATGAATTTCCAAAGTCCGGTCATGCAGGATCCGGCGGTGCGGCAGGCTGTCGCAATGGGGATCGACAAGGAGCGCTTTGCCGGGGAGCTGCTGGACGGCAACGGGGAAGCGGCGTCCGGTCCGTTTCCGGCGGGCTTTGCGCTCGGCGGCGATGCGGTGAGCGCCAAAGCCTATAATCCGGACGGCGCGGCGCGCGTGCTCGAGGCGGCCGGCTGGGTGGACCGCGACGGCGACGGAATCCGCGAGAAGGACGGGCGCAGACTGACCGTCCGCTGGCTGACCTATCCCAGCCGGCAGGAGCTTCCGCTGCTGGCGGAAGCCGCGCAGTATACGCTGGGGGAGATCGGCTTCGAGGTCATCGTCAATGCCACGGCCGACCACAACAGCATCCGCACCGATTCGTCCGCCTGGGATGTGTACGCCAGCGCCATGGTGACCGCGCCGACCGGCGATCCGGCCTATTTTTTCGCAACGCACTGTCTGGACGGTGCCGTGGCCAACAACGGCCACTACCACAGCGATGCGCTGGAGGCATTGGCGGCAGAGCTCTCGGTCACCTTCGATACGGCGCGCCGCGCGCAGCTCGCGGCTCGTATGCAGCAGATCATTTTGGATGACGATGCGTTCGTGTTCTGCGCGCATCTGCGGATGACCATGGTCTGTCGGTCGGATGTGACCGGCCTGACCGCGCACCCCTGCGATTTTTACGAGATCACGGCCGCACTGCGGCCCGCAAAATAGATTAGACAGCCCGAGGGAAAGGAGATGCAGCGTGGAGCCGATACTGACCTATCAATCCGTGGAAATATGCTTCAACGGCCGCGCGGTGACGCACGATGTGAGCTTTTCCCTGCACGCGGGCGAGATATTGGCGATAGCAGGCGAATCCGGCAGCGGAAAGAGCAGCCTGCTGCGGGCAGCCATGGGGCTGCTGGGCAGGGAGGGCCTTGTGACCCGCGGCGACATCTGGTTTCAGGGGCTGGATCTGCCCGATCTGACCGAACGAGAGCTGCGGCGGCTGCGGGGCGCGGAGATCGGCATGATCTTTCAGGATGCCGGCGCGTCCTTTTGCCCGATCCGCACGGTCGGCGCGCAGATCTTTGAGAGCATGGCGGCGCATGGCAAGATCACCCGCGCCGAAGCCAGAGCGCAGGCGCTACAGCTGTTTGACAAACTCGATCTGCAGGACGGGGCGCGGATCTGGGACAGCTATCCCTTTGCGCTGTCCGGCGGCATGGTGCAGCGGGTGGGGATCGCCGCCGCCATGCTGATGCAGCCGTCCGTGCTGCTGGCAGACGAGCCGACCAGCGCGCTCGATATCCTGACCCGGCAGCAGGTCATCCGCGAGATGCTGCGCCTGCGGGAATTGTTCGGGACGGCGATCGTCATTGTCACGCATGACATTGGCGTTGCCGCGGCGATGGCGGACACGGTGCTGGTGCTGCGCGAGGGCAGGACCGTGGAATACGGCCCTGCCGGACGCATCCTGTCCGCACCCCGGCATCCCTATACCAAACAGCTGCTGGCGGCAGTGCCGCGGCTGCGGAGGAGCTGAACCATGGAAACGCTTTTACAGGTACAGGATCTGACCAAAATCTTTTATCCCGCCGGAAGATCGCCGCTGACTGCCGTCGACCATGTGAGCTTCTCTCTGGCCGCGGGCGAGACGCTGGGGCTTGTCGGCGCCTCCGGCTGCGGCAAAAGCACGCTCGCCCGTCTGATCACGCGGCTGACCGAGCCGACATGCGGCACGGTACAGCTCTGCGGTCAGGATATCACCGCCGCGCGCGGCCGCCGGCTGCGGCTGGCCTATCGGCAGATGCAGATGGTGTTCCAGTCCCCGCGGGGCTCCTTTGATCCCCGCAGAACGGTTGGAAACAGCGTGGGGGAGAGCCTGACCAATTTCGGCGTGCCCAAAGCTGCGCGGCGGGAGCGCGTAGCGGCGCTACTGACGCAGTGTGGCCTTCCGGCAGCTTATGCGGACCGGTATCCCCACGAACTGAGCGGCGGGGAATGTCAGCGCGCGGCCATCGCGCGGGCGCTGGCCATCCAACCCCGGCTGCTGATCTGCGACGAGGCCACCAGCTCGCTGGACACGACCGTGCAGCAGCAGATCATGGCGCTGCTGGAAACGCTCAAGCAGACGCATCGGCTGTCCCTTCTGTTCATCAGCCATGATCTGGCGCTGGTGCAGTCGTTCTGCGACCGTGTGCTGGTGATGCACGAGGGAAAGATCGTGGAGGAGGGCGCGCCGGATGCCCTAATCGCTGCACCGCGCTCTGTTTATACACAGCGGCTGGTGGAGGCGGCTTTGTAGCTGCAGTCCGCCTGTTTCTTTGTGGCGGTTCGAGCCGCATCGGGGCTTTTTTCGTGTGTTTGATTGCAGCTTTATGCAGTATGTCTATCTGGCTCAACTGAATTTTGTCTATATTTTTTGAAAAAAACGGGTGCAATTCCGATCGGAATTTGCACCCGTTTTTGGCTTAGAAATTCAAAAATTTATTTTGTATGGTATTGCACTATATCTGAAAAGTGCCGGACTGGTAAAATAATACCATCCAAT
>CALWJG010000089.1 GCA_944380945.1 uncultured Agathobaculum sp.
ACAGGAGGACGCAGATGCGTCCTCCTGTTTTGTGCTATATAGAGCGGTTTTTGTGTCCGATCTGCGAAGTGAACACCTGATAGCCCTGACGGGTCATCTCGTCGAGCAGGCGCTTGGCGTGCTCCACACCGCCGACCTCGCACACCACCTGAATGAGCGCCTCGCCGATGTCCAGATCCGCCTGCACGCGGTCGTGCTGGAAGCGGATGATGTTCGCGTTCTGCTCGGCGACCAGATGCGCAAAGCGCTCGAGCGCGCCGGGCGCATCCGGCATGATGGTCGAGAACTTGAGGTGGCGGCAGCGGGTGACCAGACCCTTTTCCACGATCTTGTGGATGAAGGACACGTCGATATTGCCGCCCGAAAGCACGCAGACCACCTTTTTGCCCTTGACGTCCACCTTCTGGTTGAGCACTGCGGCAAGCGGCGCTGCGCCCGAGGTCTCAACGACCTGCTTGCAGCGCTCGAGCAGCAGCAGCACTGCCGAGGCGATCTCGTCGTCCGACACGGTGACCACACGGTCAACATATTTCTGGATATACTCGAATGTCTTTTCACCCGGCGTTTTGACCGCGATGCCGTCCGCAATCGTGCGCACGGTGTCCGACGGGGTGCGCTTGCCGCTGCGGAACGAGTTTGCGATCGCCGGCGCGCCCTCGGCCTGCACGCCGATGACCTGAATGCGCGGATTGATCTGCTTGGCGCAGGCCGCCACGCCCGAGATCAGGCCGCCGCCGCCCGCAGGCACAAAGATCATATCGACAAACGGCAGATCGCGCAGGATCTCGAGCGCGATCGTGCCCTGACCGGCCATGACGTCCTCATCGTCAAACGGGTGGATGAACTCCGCGCCGGTCTCCTCGCAGATCTCACAGGCCTTGGCATAGGCCTCGTCATAGATGTTGCCCGCAAGCACGACCTCCGCGCCGTAGCCCTGCGTGGCCGACACCTTGGCGATCGGCGTGGAGCGCGGCATGACAATGGTGGACTTGACGCCCACCGAGCTCGCGGCGAACGCAACGCCCTGCGCGTGGTTGCCCGCAGAGGACGCGACGACCGCGTGCAGGTCGCCCTCGGCATAGCGCTTCATGATCTTGTTGTAAGCGCCGCGCACCTTGAACGAGCCGGTTTTCTGCTGGTTTTCGTATTTCAGGTAAACCTCCGCGCCGCTCATCTCGGAAAAGGTGCACGAGGTGGACAGCGGGATGTTGTGGATGACATTTTTCAGGCGGTCAGCCGCCGCTTCAAAATCCTTGAGTTCCAACATAATAATTCCCCATTATTGCAAGATTAGGACTATCATAGCATTTTTGCCCGCGCATTGCAAGAGGGGACAGGGCGGCATGGTGCATTTTGGCTTGCGAACCGCACGCGGGTTTGCTATACTATATAGAACAGAGACCGCTTTTGGGGAGGATATGAACAGATGGATGAGCAGACGGGCGGCTTCCGCAGCGCATGGTTCGGCTTTCGGCGGGAGGACGTCGTTAAATACATCGAACAGACCGACAGCAAATACCACACCGAGACCGAGGAGCTCCGCCGCCAGCTGACCGAAGCGCAGGCTGCGCTGGGCGAACTGCGCAGCCAGAATGAGGCCCTGACCGAGAAAAACGCCGAGCTGCTCGAGCGTTTGGGGGAGATGACGCTGGATACGGACAAGATCCGCGCCCAGCTGGACGAGATCGAACAGGGCTTTTCCCTGCAGACCACGGAGATCGAAGCGCAGAATGCGCGCGCACAGGAGCTTGCGTCGGAAAATGACCGCCTGACGACGGAAAACATCAAGCTCGCCGCCAAGTGCGGGCAGTACGACGCTTCCAAGGACAAGATCGCGGAGATGGAGCTTTCCGCCTACCGCCGTGCCAAGCAGATGGAGGAGGACGCCAAGGTCGAGCTGCAGAAGCTCCGGCGGCAGTCGGCCGAAATGATCGAGCAGGTCCGCCGCCAGCTGGATGCAACGCGGGAGAATTACCGCACTGTGCTGGCGCGCAATCAGCAGGAATCGGCGGAAATGGCGAAAAAGGCAAGCGAGGTGCTCGGCGAGATCGACCGCATCAGCGCCACGCTCGGCAAAAGCGCGGCGGCCGGCGGCAAGAACGGGCTGCGGGACGTACTGGGCAACCTGCGCACGAAAACGGAGGACTGAAAAACCAATGGCACATTACGATCTGAAAACCGAAGAATTGAAGGAAATGGCGCCCAAGCTGCGGGCAGGCGATACGGTGTCCCTGACCGGCACGGTCTACACCGCGCGGGACGCCGCGCACAAGCGCATCGTCGCGGCGATGGATGCGGGCGAGCCCCTGCCCTTTGCGCTGGACGGCGCGGCGATCTACTACGCCGGTCCCACGCCTGCGAAACCCGGTCAGGTGATCGGCTCGGTCGGGCCGACGACCTCGGGCCGCATGGACCCGTTTGCGCCCCGCCTGCTGGATGCGGGACTCTCCTGCATGATCGGCAAGGGCGTGCGCAGTCAGGCGGTGCAGGACGCGATGGAGCGCAACGGCGCGGTCTACATGGTCGCCATCGGCGGCGCGGGCGCGGCCAAAGCGGCTTCGATCAAGAACGTCGAGGTCATCGCGTATGATGAGCTGGGCTGTGAGTCGGTCAAGCGGCTGACGGTCGAGAACTTCAGCGCCATCGTCTCGCAGGACTGCGTGGGCGGCAATCTGTACACCGAGGGCGTCGCCCGTTATAAAAAGTAAACAGCGCACATAGGACATCCTCCCGCGGGCATAGGCTTTGCTGAAAGCAGCCCGAGGGGGGATTTTTTTGAAGCTGGGATTCGGACGCACCGCGGCGCAGGCGCTGTGCACCGTGCTCGCGCTGGGCGTGCTGCTCGGCCTGTACCGGCAGGAGACGGCGGTGCAGGCGTTTGGCGCGGCGCAGACGGTGCGCCTGCCCATCCTGATGTACCACAGCATCCTGAAGGACAGCGCCCGTCAGGGGGACTATGTGCTCTCGCCTGACGCGCTCGCCGCTGATCTGGACGCGCTGCTGGCGCGCGGCTATGAGACCGTGACGGTCTCTGACCTCATCGCGTATGTGCAGGAGGGCGCGCCGCTGCCCGCAAAGCCGGTGATGATCACCTTTGACGACGGCTACTACAACAACTACGTCTACGCCTATCCGCTGCTCCGGCAGCGCGGCATGCGGGCAGTCGTTTCGATCATCGGCAGCCAGACCGCGCTCTATACCGAGGAGGGCACGGAGAACGCCTACTGGTCGCACCTGCGGCTGGACCGCCTGCGCGAAATGCAGGATGTGTTCGAGGTGCAGAACCACTCGTGGAACCTGCACGAATACGGCGAGCGGCGCGGCTGCCTGCGCATGCGCGGGGAGACCGAGACGAGCTACGAAAAGCTGCTGCGCGCGGACACCGCACAGACCCAGCAGCTGCTCGCCGAAGCGGGAATCCCTGCGCCGCAGTGCTATACCTATCCGTTCGGCGCGTGCTCCGCAGAGAGCGAGCGCATTTTGCAGGATATGGGCTTTGTGTGCACGCTGGGCTGCGAGGAGCGGATCAACACGCTCACGCGCGACCCGGACTGCCTGTACGGCATGGGGCGGTTCAACCGCCCGGCGGGCGAAACGACGGCGCATTATCTGGAACGGGCACTGGGGGAGTGAGCGGATGGGGAACATGCGTTTTTCCGAGCTGCACTGCCGCGAGGTCATCAACCTGTGCGACGGGGCGCGGCTGGGCGAGGTGAGCGATCTGATATTCGACGCTGTGACCGGGCAGGTGACCGACATTGTCGTGCCCGGGCAGGGCGGGCTGCTGAGCCTGTTTTCGCGCGAGGAGTGTGTGATCCCCTGGCGCTGCATCGAAACGCTGGGAGAAGATTATATTCTGGTAAAATTCCGCCGCTGAGGGCTGGAAATCCGCACGCGGATGTGATAGGATAGTCGGGCGAGACCAAATAGAAAGAGAAAGAACCGATATGGACAAACGTAAAAAAACCGGCTATCTGATGACGATATGCGGCGCGGTCTGCTGGGCGTTTTCCGGCGCGTGCGGACAGTACCTGTTTGAACACCGCGGCATGGACGCCGACTGGCTGGTGACCGTGCGCCTGACCGTCGCCGGACTGCTGCTCGTGCTCTATTCGCTGGCGCGGCGGGGCGGCGGCGCGCTGGCAGTGTTCCGCGAAAAGCGGACCGTGGGCGCGCTCCTTGTCTTTGCTGTGTTCGGCATGGCGATGTGCCAGTATTCCTATTTCCGCGCGATCGAGCTGTCCAACGCCGCGACAGCGACCACGCTGCAATACACCGGCCCGGCGCTCGTGCTGATCTGGCTGGCGCTGCGCGACAAGCGCATGCCGCGCCCCAAGGAGCTGATCGCGGTCGCGTGCGCCATGGCGGGCGCAGTTGTCCTGGCTGCGCACGGCGGCCCCTCGCAGCTGGCCCTTTCCGGCACTGCGCTGCTGTGGTGTGTGCTGGCGGCGGTATCCGTGGCGGTTTACAGCGTCCAGCCGCGCGGCCTGATCGCGCGCTTCGGCACGCTGCCTATCACCGGCTTTGGCATGCTGCTGGGCGGGCTGATGCTGTGCGTGGTATTCAAACCGTGGCATGTGGTCGGCCGGTGGGACGGCGTGACCGTGCTGGGCATGGCGTGCATCATCGTATTCGGCACGATCGTGGCGTTCAGCTGCTATCTGGAGGGCGTGCGCCGCATCGGCGCGGCCAAGGGCAGCATCCTGTCCGCCATCGAGCCGGTCGCCTCGACCGTGCTCAGCGTGTTCTGGCTGGACGTACCGCTGGGCGGCATGGATTTTGCCGGCATGGCGATGATCGTTGCGGCGATCGTGCTGCTGGCGGGGGATGACAAGGCGCCGGACGAAAAACCGTGTGAAACACACGAAAAATTTCACGCAGCCGCAGAAAAACATTGACAACGCCGCGCTTTCAGCGTATACTATTAGAGCACGAATTCGCACACCCCGTGATGAAAGCGGCCGGTGACCGGTTTTTCTGCCGGTTTCCGCGGTCAGATGATCAGGGGTGGAGGAAACAACCAAGGAGGAAATGTAAAAATGGCAGTAATCTCTATGAAGCAGCTGCTGGAGGCCGGCGTACACTTCGGCCACCAGACCCGCCGCTGGAACCCGAAGATGGCGACCTACATCTTCACCGAGCGCAATGGTATCTATATCATTGACCTGCAGAAGACCGTTAAGAAGCTGGAAGAGGCGTACTTCTTCGTGCGCGACATGGCGGCTTCGGGCGAGTCCATCCTGTTCGTCGGCACCAAGAAGCAGGCGCAGGACGCGATCAAGGAAGAGGCTGAGCGCTGCGGCCAGTTCTATGTCAACGCGCGTTGGCTGGGCGGCATGCTGACCAACTTCAAGACCATGCGCACCCGTATCGCGCGCCTGAACCAGCTGCAGAAGATGCAGGAGGACGGCACGTTCGATCTGCTGCCCAAGAAGGAAGTCATCAAGCTCCAGCTCGAGATCGCCAAGCTCGAGAAGTATCTGGGCGGCGTTAAGGAAATGAAGAAGCTGCCGGGCGCGCTGTTCGTTGTCGACTCCCGCAAGGAAAAGAACGCGATCGCCGAGGCCCGCAAGCTGGGTATCCCGATCGTTGCGATCGTGGACACCAACTGCGACCCGGACGAGATCGACTACGTCATCCCGGGCAACGATGACGCGATCCGCGCCATCAAGCTGATCTCCCAGACCATGGCCAACGCGGTGCTGGAAGGCAAGCAGGGCGAGCAGCTCGAGGTCGAGGCCAAGGCCGAGGAGACTGAGGCGAAGGCTGAGTAAGCCCAAAACTGCATAGCTTATCTTGTGAGTTGTTCGTAGGGCGCGACGACCCGGCGCGCCGAGGTCGTCCGCCCTACGATTTTTGTTTTGTAAAAAAGATTTTTGGAGGAATAGAAAATGGCTTTTACTGCTGCTGACGTAAAAAAGCTCCGTGAAATGACCAACGTAGGCATGATGGACTGCAAGAAGGCGCTGACCGAGGCGGACGGCGACTTCGACAAGGCGATCGAGATCCTGCGTGAGAAGGGTCTGGCTAAGGCTGCCAAGAAGGCGGACCGCATCGCGGCCGAGGGCGTTGTATGCGCGACCGTATGCGCGGACTGCGGTGTTGGCGCGATCATCGAGGTAAACTCTGAGACCGACTTTGTCGCCAAGAACGCGGACTTCCAGAAGTTCGTCAACGATCTGGCGGGCGTTGTGATGAAGGAAGCGCCGGCGGACGTCGAGGCGCTCAAGAACTGCAAGATGGGCGACGAGACCGTGCAGGAGGCGCTGCAGGAGAAGGTGCTCACCATCGGCGAGAATATCCAGATCCGCCGCTTCGAGCGTTTTGACGACTCCACTGTCAACGTTGCCTACACCCACATGGGCGGCGTGATCGGCGTTCTGGTCGGCCTGCAGGTTTCGGATAACCTGAAGGACAACGCGACCGTCAAGGAGCTGGGCAAGGACATCGGCATGCAGGCTGCTGCCATGAACCCGTCCTTCCTCGACAAGTCCGACGTTGACGAGGCGACCCTCGCCAAGGAGAAGGAGATCCTGCTCGTGCAGGCGCTCGAGGAGAACAAGACCGCTGCCAAGCCGAAGCCGGAGCAGATCATCCACAAGATGGTCGAGGGCCGTAT
>CALWJG010000090.1 GCA_944380945.1 uncultured Agathobaculum sp.
TTTCCGCGCGGCCTTCATCCCCGGACAGCCAAACAGGCGGACGCCCCACACAGGGAGCGTCCGCCTGTTTTTTCGCTTTGCACCGTCTATTTGAAAATTTTGAGCGTGCCCTGCTCGCTCAGGTAGCGCAGCAGCGACAGGCCGATCGGGAAGCCGAACAGGCCGACCGCACCGAACAGCTGCGCGCCCACGAACAGGCTGGCGAGCGTCGCCACCGGATGCAGGCCGAGCTGGCTGCCCACGATCTTGGGCTCGATGATGTTGCGGATGATCGTGACCACGATATACACGGCGAACAGCGCGATCGCCAGCTTGTATTCGCCCTGAATGGCCGTGATCACCGCCCAGGGGATCATGATGCCGCCCGTGCCGAGCACCGGCAGGATGTCGAACACCGCGATCAGCAGCGCGATCATCACCGCGTTTTCGATCCCGATGATGCTCAGGCCGATGGACAGCTCGACAAAGGTGATCGACATGATGATCGCATACGAGCGGATGCACACGAACAGCGTGCCGGTCACATAGTCCTTGATCTCCCAGAAGATCGTCCGGCCGTTCTCGCTCAGCTGCCGGACGAAGAACGACGCGATGCGGTCGTAATCCAGCGCGATGAAAAAGGTGGAGATGATCATCATCAGCAGCTTGACGAACAGGCCCGGCAGCGAACCCGCCATGCTGGACAGCGCCGTGATCGCGCGGCCGGACAGGCTGGATACGATCTGCCCCAGCGAATTGACGAACTCGCCCCACAGGTTTTCCAGCGAGGCGACGAGCGCCTCGTCCATGCTGAGCACGGACTGCTCGATGCCGTCAAAAATATTCATCAGCACCGGCTCGACCCGGAAGGTGTAGAACGACGGCAGGCGCTGCAGGAAGTCGCCCGCCGCGGTGAAGGCCTTGATGCTCAGCAGCACGATCAGCAGGCCGATCGTACAGTAGAACACGAGCACCATGAGGATCGCGACCAGCTTGCGGTTGGCCTTCAGCCGGGTCGATACAAACCGGATCGGCCGCTTGAGCAGGTAGGCGATCGCAAAGCCGATCAGGAAGGGCGCCAGCAGCGGCACCGCGTACTTGAGCAGCACGAACACGATCACCACCATCAGGCCGAAGTACAGCACATTGATGATGAAGCTTCTTTTTTTGTCCAAATTCATTGTTTTGTCTCCGCACACGCCTGCAAAAAATCACAAAAGGACATCACCCATGCGCGCCTCCGATGCCGGAGGGACACGGGCATGTCCTGTCACTCAATGATGCACTTGTTCCGGGCAGCCGGGTCGGCGCAGTCAAATTGCATGGCGCGGTGCGGTTCCTTTCCTACCAGTCAGTATGATTCGCTTATCATTATAAGCGGTGCGCCCTGCACTGTCAACCGCGCAGGGCGATATTTCACACTTCTGTAATATTCCGCGCTGTTTTTTGCCTGTTTCCTGCGCCGTGTCAGCGCCAGCGGTATTTGCCGCGCTCGATCGGGCCGAACAGCGTCTCCCACAGCTTTTTGAGCAGGGCCCGCAGCCCGCTGCCAAAATGCTTTTGCGTCATGCCTTGCTCCCCCCTGTCGTTTTCTATCCTGACTGCTCTTATTTTACCGCATTCCGCCGCAGTTTTCCTGCACAAAATTATGAAATATTTCTTAAGAATTTGTGAAGGGGCCGCCGGTTTGGCAGCCCCTCGCCTCTGTTCCGCTTTATTCCGTTTCCTCGTCCGCGTCCTGCGCGCCGTCCGCGCCAAAGCCCAGCACGGCCTGACTTTCGGCTTCGCTCAGCTCGGTCACGCCCTTGAGCCTGCGCCGGATGGCGCGCGTGCGCGTGCCGACCAGCTTGTCCAGCTCGCGGCTGGCCTGATCGAGACGGGTCTGGGTCTGGGTCAGGCAGGCCTCGAACTTGTCAAACTCGGTCTTGACCGCGCCCAGCACGCTCCACACCTCGCCCGAGCGCTTCTGGATGGCGATGGTGCGGAAGGACATCTGGAGGCTGTTCAGCAGCGCCGCCATGGTGCTGGGGCCTGCGATGTTAACATGGTATTCGCGCTGGAGCACCTCGACCAGCCCGCGGCTGACCACCTCGGCATACAGCCCCTCAAACGGCAGGAACAGGATGCCGAAATCCGTGGTATAGGGCGGCTCCAGATACTTGTCGCGGATGTCCTTGGCCTCAGCCTTGAGCGTGGCAATCAGCTGCTTGGCGCAGGCGTCGATCTGCTCGCGCGAGCCGGCTTCATAGGCGTCGCGCAGCGCGCCGTAGGTGTCGCCCGGGAACTTGGAGTCGATCGGCAGCCAGACATGCCCGCCGTCCTCGACCGGCAGCTTGACCGCATATTCGACCACATTGCGGCTGCCCGGCCGCGTGGCGACATTGGTCTCATACTGCTCGGGCGCGAGGATATCCTCCAGAATCGCGCCCAGCTGGATCTCGCCCACGATGCCGCGGGTCTTGACGTTGGTGAGCACCTTTTTCAGATCGCCCACGCCCTGCGCGAGCGTCTGCATCTCGCCCAGGCCCTTGTAGACCTGCTCGAGCCGCTCGTTGACCAGCCGGAAGGATTCGTTCATGCGGTCGGACAGGGTCTTCTGCAGCTTTTCGTCCACGATCTTGCGCATATCGTCCAGCTTGCGGTTGTTGTCCTCCTGCATGGCGCGCAGGTTTTTATCCACCGTCGTGCGGATGTTCTCGAGGTTCTGCGTGGTCTCGGCGGTGAATCCGTGCAGGCGGCGCTCAAACTGGCCGAGCTGATCGGTCACGCCGCCCATCTTGTCGGTCAGGCTTTTGTCCATGACTGCCAGCTGCTGCCGCTGGGCCTCACGCCCCTCGGTGAGGTTCTGGCTGACGAGCGCGCCGAGCGCAGTGATCGTACCGCCCATATCGCTTTCCTCGCGCGGCGGCTGCGCGGGCCTGCGCACGAGCAGCACCACGACCAGCACGAGCAGCACCACGACCAGCGCCAGTGTGATGACCGGAATGTATTGCATGGTTTATCCTTTCCCCCTTCCCGCTTACAGCGCTTCCAGTTCCTTTGCGATGCGCTGCATCTCCTCGTCCGTGGCGGCGATCACGTCCGCGCACGCCTTGAGGTCGTCCGAAATGTGCGGCGGGACTTCCACATCCGCCTTGTAGCGCAGCTGGTGCTCCAGACTCGCCCAGAAGTCCATCGCGATCGTGCGCAGCTGCAGCTCGATGCGCACCGGCTTGGTGGACTCGGACAGGAAGATCGGCACCTCCAAAATCAGGTGCAGGCTGCGGTAGCCGTTGGGCTTGGGGTTTTTGATGTAGTCCTTTTTCTCGATCAGTGTCAGGTCGTCCTGCCGGATGAGCATATCGGCCACGGTGTAGATATCCTCGATGAACGGACAGATCACGCGGATGCCGCCGATGTCGTTTAGGTTTTCCATCATGGACTGGAGCGAAATCGGATAGCCGCGCCGCTTGAGCTTGCCGATGATGCTGCGCGGGGTCTTGATGCGGCTTTTGATCGAGTCGATCGGGCTGGCCTTGCCCGAAATGCGCGATTCGTCGCTTAAGATGTCCAGCTTGGTCTTGATCTCGCGGATGCCCGCCTCGTACAGCAGCATGACCTGCTGCAGCTGCATCGCGGATTCGATCAGCTGCTCCTCATCGTGCTCGGACAGGCGGTCGATCTCAAAAAAATCAGCAAAATCCATTTTATTTCCTCCGTAAGATGCGGTTCTGTTCCGGCTCCCATTATAGCATAAAAAAGCCGCCCGGGCAATGCGGGCGGCGCGGCTGCCGTTGTGCGGACAGGCTCAGAGCTTTTTGTCGTAATACAGCAGCGTAAAGAATTCGGTGAGCAGCATAATGGTAAACATCAGCCCGAACGCCACCAGCATGCCGCCGAATACCTCCTTCGCGGGGGAAGGCGCACACAGCAGTCCTATGAGGCCAACCAGAACAAACACATAGCAGACCATCTCTGCAATGCCGAGCGCACGGCTTTTCGCGCGCCACTCGACCAGCTTGTTACGCTCGTCGAGTTCCGCAATCTTATCCTCGCGCGACATGTCCCGCGACAGGCTGCGCAGCAGAAGGCCGATCCCCAGAAACAGGCAAAACGCCAGAAGGACCGTCCCTTTCACGTCAAATCCTTTCCAAATGCTGGTGAGCAGCATGAGTACGCCGAGTATGGTCATGCCCAGCCCGTACCGGAAGTTCTTTTTGTTATAGATCTTCATACTTCTTGTCCTCCTCCGCCTTGTTTTCCGCGAGGCAATATAAATCCTCTATCGTGGTGCCGAACAGCTCGGCGATCCGGTAGGCCAGCAGCAGCGAGGGGTTATACTGCCCCTTTTCCAGCGAGATGATCGTGCGCGAGGAAACGTGCACCTGCTCGGCCAGCTGCTGCTGCGTCAGCCCGGCCGCAGTGCGCAGCTCCCTGACCCTGTTTTTCAAACCGCCGCCCCCTTTCTCCGAAGCGCGCTTCACATGAAGTTTGCTTCATGTGAAGTATATTTCATATTATACACAGCATCCAGCGTTTGTCAACCGTTTTCCTGCAAAAACAGCAGGCGGCAAATGACACAAAAATCAAGTCCCCAATTTGTATATTCCGCCTATTGCGAACCGGCTGATATTGTCCTATAACGGAATTACAACAAAGGAGGAATACCAAATGCTTGATTCTTTTGCCGCGCTGCAAACGGCCCGGAACGAGCTCGTCGCCGATATGGAGCGTTCCATCGACCTGACCAGACAAAACTGGATAGAGGAGGACGACATGCCGGATAGCGATTGGACCGTTGACGCCGCCATCGAGGATATCAAACGTGACTTCGAGTCCCAGTGGGAAATGGTCCTGCTCAGAGCCCGGAGCGACGGCTGTCCGCAGGCGGATATCAATCAGGCCGAGCGCGAGCTCGGTTTCTGAGCGGGATATGCCCCATACAAAACATAAAAAAGCCGAGGGTGACCTCGGCTTTCTTTGTGTCCAATTTGCACACCTTATCCCCTCGCCGCGCGGTACGCGACGATCGCGGCCTTGAGCGCCTCCTGCCGCATGTTGACGTCGTTCGGGTCGTCCGCCGTGCCGCCGTCGATCGCGCCGCAGTCCAGCATCGCGCGGACCTCCTGCTGCCAGTAGTCCGGCACGTCGTCGATGCTCTTGTACAGCGGGTTGACCTTGTCGTACATCGCCTCAAACGCTGCCTGCGCTGCCTGCGTCATGCTCTCACCTTCCTCCTCCGGATCCTCAGCCGGCTCTGCCGGCGCCTCCATGCCAAAGCCCTCGGCCACGCCGTCCGCGATCGCGCGGGCGATGGCGTCGAACTGCCGGCCGTACAGCTCCATGTCGTCCTTGTCGTCGATGAAGCACGTCTCGATCAGCGCATGGCTCACGCCGCGCCCAAAAACGTGCTTGAGCACCGCCAGCCCGGTGCTGCGCTTGACGCCGCGGTTTTTGAAGCCCAGCGCGCACACGCGCCGCAGCACTGCCTGCTCGACCGTCACGCCCTTCTCATTCTCGTGCACATAGATCTCCGTGCCCGTGGTGCGGCCGTCGCCCTTGGGGTCGTTCGCCGCGCTGTTCAGGTGCAGCTCCATGACGTAGCCGATGCCCGAGAGCGGCAGGCTGCCGCCCTGCATCACGACCTTGTAGGCGTCCTTGGACTGGTCGTACATGGCCACCTCGAAGCCGCGCGCCTTGAGCAGCGGCGCGAGCGCGTCCGCCATGCGCCGCGTCTCGACCGCCTCGGTGTAGCCGCACCCGACCGCCCCGCTGTCATACGGCGTCCCGCCGTGGCCGGCGATGAGTAAGATCTTCATCATGTCTCCTTTCCCGGGGCAAGCAACGTGCCCCGCCTTGACTTCGGCGGTGCGTCCGGTATCACTGCAGCACCAAACGGGCGCTGCAGGCGAGCCGCTACCCCGATCACACAGTGCGGCCAACCGTATACCGTCCCGCGCCGCCCGGTGTCATTTTTCCGCCCTTTTCGGGCGGTTATCATTTTTCCAAGGGTTTTTCATACGTTTTTGCCCGGTCGCTGTCGGTCAAGCCGCTGGTGGTGGGGTCGTTGAGCGCGCTCCACACATTGCACACGATCAGAAACAGACAGTACGGGTTGCCCACCGCGCCGCGGAGCACCTCCCACACGCCCGCCCAGGTGGTCATATCTGAAGCGGTCAGGCCCGCATAGGCCAGCGCGGTCGCAAACGCGCCCAGCACGATCTGCACCCAGAAAACCGGGTTTTTGATCCGCACTTTCAGGTTCATTCGTTCTCCTCCTTCTCCAGATCTCCGATGCGGTGGTTGGCCACACGGAGCCGTTCGTCCAGTACAGCATATTCCCGCTCCAGCTGATACGTGCGCGAAATCAGGTTGTTGTGCGCCTGCACCTTTTTCTCCAGCTGGCGCAGCCGGTACTGCGTCACCGTGCCGGATACATAGATGCCGGCAAAGGTGCCGACCAGCGTGCCGAGCAGGCTCATGCCCGCGATGATGAGTTCGGTATCCATCCGGTCAGGGGGCGCGCCCCCTCACCTCCTTCCGCTGTCCGGCCGCTGCCGGCGCCCTCGCCCGATGCCTCATGCCTTTTCCTCCTTTCC
>CALWJG010000091.1 GCA_944380945.1 uncultured Agathobaculum sp.
AAAGGGAGGGATCACCATGAAAAAACGAATTGTCCTTATGCTGGCGGGTCTGCTGCTGTGCGGCGTCTTTACCGGCTGCCAGCCGGCGGAAACCGGAGACGGCGGCAGCGCCGTTTCGGCCGGCGAGATGCAGCTCGCGCCCATGCAGCTGAGCGACGAGCAGTACAGCGTGCTCTCGCTCGCGGACATCCACGCGCAGGAGTTCATTGCCTATGAATACCAGGCCGACGAAAATCTGCGCTGCATCACGACCACCCGCTATATCCTGAACGATGCGCTCGAATGGGAGCCCGCCGACAGCGGCTCGGGACGGATATACGGCGACACACCAGCACCCTCCCCCACCGGCGCCTTTGCGCTGACTGACAAGGGCGACGGGCAGGGATTTGCGCATGTGCTGCGTGAGCGCGGCGAGAGCAGCACGGGGTATACCTCCAGCGGCCCCGGCCTGCCGGAGGAGGTCGCGGCCGGCAGACTGGCTGTCGGCGTCGGCGTGCAGCAGCAGGCCGTACCCATCGTCTACGGCGAGGAGATCCCGATCCTGGTGCGCACCTTCCGCGACCAGAGCGAGCTGTTTGTGTATGACGCGGCGCGGGATTTCGCCGACCCGTCCCGCTTCGAGGGCGACCTGTTCACCGAAGCGTATACGGTCACCTTTTCCGATGTGATGCCCGAGGAAGGCAGCCCGATCACCTGAACAGCCTGTCTGAAATCCAAAAAGCAAAGGAGCGGACCTCTCGGTCCGCTCCTTTGCTTTACTCGCGCTTCCCCTGCCGGGGATACGGCCTGCGCTCGTCGGTCAGCCCCGCCAGATAATCCATGCTGGTATCCAGCACGACCGCGATGCGCTTCATCTGCTCGATCGTATAATAGCGCTTGCCGGTTTCGATCTTGGAGTAATCGCTCTGGTCGATGCCGGTGAGCATTTGCATTTTCAGCTGCGTATAGCCCTTGCTTTTTCGCAGGGCTTTCAAGCGATTCATATTCACCACCCGTATTATTATGTCAGTTTGACCTATTGACATTAGGGTGATTTTGACCTATTCTTATGGGGAGGTGATCCCACATGTTCCCAAAAGGGCCTGCCGACCCGCTTTCCCCATCCGATGGCTGCGCAGACCTGCCCCGGCAGGCGCCGGACGACGCCGGACTGGTCGGGGACGTCAGCTACCGCACCCTCTACCGCATCATCGAGGCGCTGGAAAATCCGGACCTGAACGACGCCGAGTGCTTCCGGCAGATCGAATCCATCATGCGCGAATTTGAACAGGATGACGCGGAACGCCGCCGCGGCCGATGAATGCCATATGAAAAAAAGCCGTCCAGACCCAATGGGTCTGGACGGCTTTTCGCATCTGAGGCGGCGGCTCCAAGCCGGCCTCAGTCCATATTCTCCGCGCAGATGATCGAGATGTTCGCGCCTCGCTGGTCCTTCGCGGGCTGCTCGCCCTTTTGCAGCAGATCCGCCAGCAGCAGCAGCGGCTGGTAGCCCTGCCGGAACATGTCCTGCGTGATCGTCAGGTCGAGCGAGCCCTCGCGCAGCATGGCCTTGCGCCGGGGCGACATATCGTGCGCGATCACGCGCACCTGACCGGTCTTGCCCGCGGCGCGCACCGCGTCCACGCAGCCGGTCACGCTGCGGTTTGCCATGTAGATCGCGGCCAGCCCGGGAATGGACGACAGCGCCTCAGTCACCTGATTATAGGTGCGGCGGTAGTCGTTATAGGTCTCGACCACCTCGATCCGGTCGTTGCCGAAGCCCTTTTCCCGCAGGCGCGCGCAAAACCCGTCCAGCCGGTTGCGGTGGCCGGTGTATTCCAGATTGCCCACCATGGCGAGCACCCGCGCCTGCGGCGGGATGCACTTGCTGAGCAGCTCGGCGGCGATGCGGCCGCTGCGCGCGTAATCCTGCCCGATGAAGCACAGCCGGCGGCTGTCCGGCAGATCGGAGTTAAAGGTGATGCAGGGGATGCCGCGGTCGGCCAGCTCGCCCACCCGCGCCTCGATCGAAATATCGTTGAGCGCGCACAGCGCAATGCCCTGCGCCCCCCATGCGACCAGCTCGTCGATCAGGTCGATGGTGTCGATCGGCACGTCGCTGCCGCATACGCTCACCCGCACCTGCACGCCCCGCTCGGCCAGCGCCGCGCGCGCCGCGTCGATCCCGCGCGGGACCTCCTCGCGGAACGGGCCGCCCCAGTCCGGCAGCACGACGCCGAGTTTGACCGGCGGGAGCGGCTGCGCTGCCGCAGCCGACTGCCGGTGCGCCTCGCGCGGGGAGAGATAGCCGGTCTCCCGGATGGCGTTCAGCACGCGCTCGCGCACATCCGCCCGCACATAGGAGCGGTTGTTGAGCACGCGGTCGACCGTGCCGCGCGAAACGCCCGCGCGTTCGGCTACGGTCTGGATCGTCGGTCGCTTGTTCATGGTCCCACCTGCTTCCTGTGATGTGTTGCTCTCGTTTGTCTGCTGCAATGATTATACCACATTTTGTGTGCATTGCGCCATAGGAAGCACACATTTTTTCGGCATGTGTGCTTTTGCACATATCTGCCTGCACGAAATCCGCACCCGCCGCGCAAGCAAGGGTGGCTTTTCCATGTGTTTCAGTCCGTTTTCGCAGGAAATCCTGCATTTTCTCCTCATAATTCACGAAGAAATCTTTGGTGAGTATCGCCAATTCGCGCGGATATAATTTGGCAGTGTTTGTATTTTACAACTTTTACGTGGATTTTTCCGCGTTTTCATCTTCATATCACCCGTTTTCCGTCTCGAAATTCCACTTATGTAATTTGCATCCTTCCCTGCCGCGCAAATTGCCGGTTGACAATGCAAAACAGCCGGATTATAATGAGCACATAAAAGCACAGAGCACACAAAACACACACATTGAGAGAGAAAGGATGTATCGACATGAAAACCAAAAGACTGCTCGCTGCTTTGATGGCAAGTGCCCTGATGGTAAGCATGGCTGCATGCAGCAGCGAACCCGCGGCGTCTGACGGCGGCGAGGGCGGCGAGGAAGCCGGCGGCGAAGGCGGCTACCGCATCAGCATGATCCTCAAGACCAACTCCGCCGAGTTCTGGAAGGTCATCCAGGCGGGCGCGGAAGCGTACGCCGAGGAGCATCCGGACCTGATCGAAGAGCTGTCCATCAAGGGCCCCCCGTCCGAGACCAGCTATCAGGAACAGATCAACACGATCAAGACCGACCTGTCCGACGACACCTATGACGGCTACCTGATCGCACCGCTGCAGTCCGACTCGGTTGCGAGCCTGATCGCGGATACCGACAAGCCGGTCATGGCGTTCGACACCAACATCGACTCCGACAAGTGCCTCGCCTTCATCGGCACCGGCAACAAGGAAGCCGCCAAGCAGGGCGCGCTGGCCGCTGTTGAGGCTGCCAAGGAAGCCGGCTGGGAGGAGATCAAGGCGATCGAGATCGCCGGCGTACAGGGCGACGCGACCAACACCGCCCGTATGGAAGGCTATGCGGAAGGCTTCACCGAGGCTGGCGCAGAGTGGCTGGCGGACGACGTGCAGTATGCTGACGCGACCGCTACCAAGGCTGTCGACGCGATGAACGGCATCATGGGCCGCTATCCGGACGGCGTCGCCATCATCTGCTCCAACAACGACGACATGGCGATCGCTGCGGCGCGTACCGCGGCGGGCAATCCGGCTTACGAGAACACCATCTTCCTGGGCTTTGACGGCCAGAAGTCCGCGTGCGAAGCGATCCTCGAAGGCAACCTGACGATGTCTGCTGCGCAGAACAACTTCGATATCGGCTACAAGGCTGTTGAGAACATGGTCAAGTGCCTGCAGGGTGAGGAGTACGGCGACGTCGATACCGGCACGTCGATCATCACCAAGGACAACGCGCAGGAGCGCATCGACAACTTCGCAGAGTGGCTGGCGTAATGCATCCGGCTTGATCCACCTCTTCCCTTTTTTCCTTTTGCATGGCGGGTAAACGCTCCAACGTTCGTCCTGCAAAACGATAATGGTTGCTTTGAGCTTTTAATTCCCTGTTCCGAAATACGCTCCAACGTTTCGGAATGGAGTCACCTCTCTTCCATTCCCGTCCGGCGCAGGCCGGCAAATCCAAAAGGAGGATCCACATGAAAGTAGGTATCATCGGTGCGGGCCGCATCGGCAAGGTACACGCAAAGAACATCTCGATGTTCGTACCGGAGATGGAGATCAAGACCATCGCCGACCCGTTCATGAACGAGCAGACCGAAGCGTTTGCCAAGCAGTGCGGTATTCCGAACTGCACCAAGGATGCGAACGACATCCTGAACGACCCTGAGATCGAGGCGGTCCTGATCTGCTCCTCGACCGACACGCACTCCAAGTACATCATCGAGGCGGCGCACGCGAAGAAGCACATCTTCTGCGAAAAGCCGATCGACTACGATCTGGCCAAGGTGCACGAGGCCATCAACGCGGCCAAGGAAGCCGGCGTCAAGCTGCAGATCGGCTTCTGCCGCCGCTTTGACCACAACCACCGCGCGGTCTACGACATGGTGCGCGAGGGCAAGGTCGGCAAGGTCAACATCGTCAAGATCTCTTCCCGCGACCCGGAGCCGCCCCCGGTATCCTATGTCAAGGTTTCCGGCGGTATCTTCTACGACATGATGATCCACGACTTCGACATGGCGCGCTTCCTGGCGGGCAGCGAGGTCACCGAGGTCAACGCCATCGGCTCGGTGCTGGTCGATCCCGGCATCGGCGAGGCGGGCGACGTTGACACCGCCCTGGTCACCCTGAAGTTCGAGAACGGCGCCATCGGCGTGATCGACAACAGCCGCAAGGCGGTTTACGGTTACGACCAGCGCGTCGAGGTGTTCGGCTCCGAAGGCTGCGCCGAGGACCAGAACGACACCCCGAACACCGCGGTCCTGTCCACCGCGGACGGCGCGGTGCACGGCACGGCGTACAAGGTGATGTGGGACCGCTACACCGGCGCGTTCGTCGCAGAGATGCAGGCGTTCGCCGATGCGGTGGTAAACAACAAGGAGACCCCGGTCACCGGCGAGGACGGCCTGTATCCGGTGCTCATGGCGGCGGCGGCCACCAAGTCGCTGCATGAGGGCCGCCCGGTCAAGATCTCGGAGATCGAGTGATTTTCCGAAAGGATTGACCGGCGAGCCGGTTGCATCTGCAAAAAGTAAATGGTATCATGGTTGTATTGCAGCCATGATACCATTTACATATCCAATGAAACGGGAGGAATATTGCAATGGCACTGAGAAAATGCGCGTGCATCGACACGCTTTACACCGAGCTCGACTGGCTCGACCGCTTCCAGGCGGCCAAGGACGACGGCTTTGAGGCCGTAGAGTTCTGGGATTGGCGCATCCGCGATCTGGACGCCACCCGCGCCGCGGCGGAAAAGGCCGGCATCGCGATCTCGGGCTTCAACGGCGACGCGGACTACTCGCTCGTCGACCCGACCCACAAGGAGAAGTACATCGCGTACCTGAAGGAGTCCATCGCCGCGGCCAAGAAGGTCGGCGCGTCCAGCGTCACCATCCACTCCAACGCGCTGGGCGAGGGCGGCATCGTGGTCGACCACTACGACAACCTGTCCCACACGGTCAAGCTGTGCTCGATGTACGACATGCTGCTCGACTGCGCGAAAATCGCGGAGGCCGAGGGCATCAACCTCAACCTCGAGGCGCTCAACATCACCACCGACCACGTCGGCAACTTCCTCGCGACCACCCAGATGGGCGCTGAGATCGTCCGCCTGATCGGCTCGCCGCGCCTCAAGCTGCTGTATGACGTATACCACATGCAGATCAACGAGGGCTGCATCTGTGACACGATCTCGAACTACGCGGACTGCTTCGGCCACATCCATGTGGCGGACGCGCCGGGCCGCCACGAGCCGGGCACGGGCGAGATCAACTACAAGAAGGTCATCCGCCACCTCGAGGCCTGCGGCTACACCGGCCGCGTGGGCTACGAGCTGTTCCCGTCGACCGACACCAAGACCGCTGTCAAGGCGATCATGGAGAACTGCTAACACCTTTTTCAAAGGAAGCGCAAAGCGCTTCCTTTGAAAAGAGATGCGCCGCGCGCAGCGCGGACGCATCCAAAGCTGCGAAAAGTTCCGATAACCGAAACTTTTCTGCGCACTTGTATAAAAAGGCAGGCGCTTGTCCTGCCTTTTTATGATTTTCAGACATCGGCAGGACCGGCACCCATAGGGTGCCGGTCCTGTTTCACAGCCGTTTTCCGTTGAATTTCTGCGCGGCGGCGGGGCAGCCCTCCGCGATGATGCAGGCCGCGGCGCTGACCGCGTCCTCGCACGCCTTGTCGATCGCCTTCTGCTCATCCGCGGTGAATTTGCCCAGCACCCACGCGGCGAGGTCATAGTCCGGGTGCGGCTTTTTGCCCACGCCGATCTTGACGCGGGGGAACGCCTCGCTGCCGAGGTGGTAGATGATGTTTTTCAGGCCGTTCTGGCCGCCCGCCGAGCCCTTGGCGCGCACGCGCAGC
>CALWJG010000092.1 GCA_944380945.1 uncultured Agathobaculum sp.
CAGCCCTTGATCGACTTCGGGCTCCACGGCGCGGCCTTCTCAAAGTCGCCGATGAACATCTCGTACAGGCGCATGGTGTCCGCGCCGTAGGTGTCGACGATCTCGTCCGGATTGACCACGTTGCCGCGGGACTTGGACATCTTCTCGCCGTTCTCGCCGAGGATCATGCCGTGGCTCGTGCGCTTGGCATAGGGCTCCTTGGTCGGCACCACGCCGATGTCATACAGGAACTTGTGCCAGAAGCGGCTGTACAGCAGGTGGAGCGTGGTGTGCTCCATGCCGCCGTTGTACCAGTCGACCGGCGACCAGTATTCGAGCGCTTCCTTGGAGGCGAGCGCCTTGTCGTTGTGCGGGTCCATATAGCGCAGGAAGTACCAGGACGAGCCCGCCCACTGGGGCATGGTGTCGGTCTCGCGCTTGGCCGGGCCGCCGCAGCACGGGCAGGTGGTGTTGACCCAGTCGGTCATCTTGGCGAGCGGGCTTTCGCCGTTTTCGGTCGGCTCATAGCTCTCCACGTCCGGCAGGGTCAGCGGCAGCTGATCCTCCGGCACCGGCACCCAGCCGCACTTGTCGCAGTGCACGAGCGGGATGGGCTCGCCCCAGTAGCGCTGGCGGGAGAACACCCAGTCGCGCAGCTTGTACTGCACCTTGGCGCGGCCGATGCCCTTTTCCTCCAGCCATGCGATCATGGCCGGGATGGCGTCCTTGACCGTCTTGCCGTTCAGGAAATCCGAGTTGACCAGAATGCCGGTCTCGTCCTTGGCAGTGAAGGCAGCCTGCTGCACATCCTCGCCGCCCGAGACGACCTCGATGATCTCGCAGCCGAACTTCTTGGCGAATTCCCAGTCGCGGTCGTCGTGCGCCGGCACGGCCATGATCGCACCCGTGCCGTAGCCCATCAGGACATAGTCGGACACGAAGATCGGGATCTCGCGACCGTTGACCGGATTGATCGCGGCCACGCCGTCCAGGCGCACGCCGGTCTTTTCCTTATTGAGCTCGGTGCGCTCGAAATCCGATTTGCGCGCCGCCTCCTCGCGGTAGGCGCGCACATCGCCGATGTTCGCGAGCTTATCCGCCCACTGCTCGATCGCCGGATGCTCGGGCGAGATGACCATGTAGGTCGCGCCGAACAGGGTGTCCGGACGGGTGGTGTAGACGGTCAGGGTATCGCCCTCAGTGGTCTTGAAATCGACCTCCGCGCCGGTCGAGCGGCCGATCCAGTTCTTCTGCTGCACCTTGACGCGCTCGATGAAGTCCACGTCGTCCAGATCGTCGATCAGGCGCTGGGCGTACTTGGTGATGGCGAGCATCCACTGGCTCTTGGTCTTGTGCACGACCTCGCTGCCGCAGCGCTCGCACACGCCGTTGACGACCTCCTCGTTTGCCAGCACGCACTTGCAGGAGGTGCACCAGTTGACGCTCATCTCCTTTTTGTACGCAAGGCCCTTCTTGAACAGCTGGAGGAAGATCCACTGCGTCCACTTGTAGTAGTTCGGGTCGGTGGTGTTGATCTCGCGCGACCAGTCGAACGACAGGCCGAGCGCCTTGAGCTGGCTCTTGAAGCGCGCGATGTTCTTTTTGGTCACCTCGGCCGGGTGGACGTGGTTTTTGATCGCGTAGTTTTCAGTCGGCAGGCCGAACGCGTCCCAGCCCATCGGGTAGAGCACGTTGTAGCCCTGCATGCGCTTTTTGCGCGCGACGATGTCCAGCGCGGTATAGGAGCGCGGATGGCCGACGTGCAGGCCCTGACCGGACGGGTACGGGAACTCGACCAGCGCATAGAACTTGGGCTTGTCGCTGCCGTTCTGCGCTTCAAAGCAGTGCGCCTCGTCCCAGACGTCCTGCCACTTCTTTTCCACTTGCTTGTGATCGTACTTCAACGGATTTTCCCCCTAAAGTGAGTGTTTTATTTCAGGCGCGGCAACGCGGCGGACGCGCTTTCTGCGCCCGCCGCATCCCGTTTTTATTCCTCGATGCCCAGATCGGCCATCGCCACCGGCGTGCCGTCCTTCCACAGGTTCTCCAGATTGTAGAACTTGCGCGCTTCGGGCATGAATACATGCAGCACCACGCTGCCATAGTCGAGCAGCATCCACTGGGCGGATTCATAGCCCTCGGTATGCTGCACGAGCGTCTCATGGTCGTACTTGAGCCGCCACTCGACGTTGTCGGCCAACGCCTTGACCTGCGTGGTCGAGGAGGCCGAGCAGATGACAAAATATTCGGTCAGCTCGGTCAGCCGCTCCACATGCAGGACCTCGATATCCTGCGCCTTCTTTTCGAGCAGCGCCTCGCAGATCGCCTTAACAGTCTGTTTTGCAGTCAACTTCACAAACTCCTTTTCCGTTTTGCTTATGCTTCCGGATCGACGATGTCCGTGCTGCCGCCGGACTCGCCGCCGCCCGAAGGCTCCTCATAGGACCCGCCGCCGGATTCCCCGCCGCCGGAGGGCTCCTCATAATAATCGTCTCCGCCGGAGGGCTCTTCGTAATAGTCGTCCCCGCCCGAGGGCTCCTCGTAATAGTCGTCCCCGCCCGAGGGTTCTTCGTAGTAATCATCCCCGCCCGAGGGCTCCTCATAATACCAGTCGTCATCCGATCCCTCATAGCTGGGCTCGTTATAGTCCCCGCCGGTGTCGCCCCAGACGTCGTATTCCTCGCCCGAGCTGACGCTCCAGCCGGACGAGCCGCCCTCCGGGCCGCTGACGATGTCGAGCGCCTCGATCGGCTCCTCATAGGGGTTGAAATACTCATTGACCAGATCGAGCGTCTCCTGATAATACGGGAAGAAGAAGGAGAACGCGGTCGACCCGCCGGCCGTGCTCATCTCGCCGTAGCCGGGCAGGGTGAAGAACTTGATGTCTTCATTGTCGATCTGCAGCGCCTGCATGCCCATCCAGAGCAGGTTGCCCGCGGTCAGGTCGGTCTTGACATTGTCGAACACCGCCTCCGCGATCTTGGGGATTTTGGTGACGTTTTTCAGCTGCAGCACCTGCCGCGCCAGCTCCTTGAGGAACTTCTGCTGGTTTTCCACGCGACCCTCGTCGCCGTTTTCATACTGCACCGAGTAATCGTTGTTGTGGCGCCAGCGCAGGAATTCGACGACCTGATCGCCGTCCAGGTTCTGCATGCCGGCCTGCAGGTCGATGTGCAGGTCCTGCGCGGGGTCGTCGTACTCCATGCGGAAGGGGACCTCGTAGTCCACGCCGCCGATCGCGTCCACGATCGCCGCGATGCCGTCAAAGTTGACGATCACATAATAGTCCGGCTGGAAGCCCATCAGGCGCTCGATCTCGCGCTTGGTCTGGTCGATGCCGCCGATGGCATAGGCCGCGTTGATCTTGCGGCTCGCGTCCGTGGTATTGTTGTTGCACATGGTGTCGCGCGGGATGTTCATGATGTTGACGGTCTTTTTCTTGACGTCCATCGTCGCGACCATGAGCGCGTCCGTGCGCGTTTCTTCCTCGTCCACCGCGCCGATGACAAAGGTGAACACATCGTCTATGCGCGTGCCCGAGTTGAGCAGGCTGTCCACATCGATCCGGTCGCCGTTTTCCTTGTCCTTGATGGTCGGGTCGTTGGGCGCTGTGGGCGGACGGATGAGCAGGGCCGCTGCCGCCGCCCCGCCGGCCGCGAGCGCCAGCACGACGACCAGAACGATGATGATAATGCGGTTGCGCCTCTGCTTACGGGTCAGGGGCTTTTTGACCTTGCCGCCCTTTTTGCCCGCGGGCTTGGGTGCGGTCTGCGGGGCGGCGGGCGCCTGCTGCGGCGCTTGCGGCGTCTGCTGCGGCGCTGCCGGGCTCTGCTTTGCGCGGCTCTTGCCGCTGCGGCCGCCGCTTCCTCCGAAAAGTTTCAAAAGATATTTGCCTCCAGTATTATTCGTCGCGCCAGCGCACGCCCTGCCGGATCATATCGTTATAGGCGGCAATGGTGTCGCTGTGGATCAGTTTGCCGCGCTCGACCAGCTCGATGAGCGTCTGGTCGTAGCAGTAGAGCAGCGCGCGGTCGATATCATGCTTTGCCAGCTTGCGCGCCTTATCCACGCCGGGAAAGTCGCGCGTTTCCTCTATGTAGTCCGCCAGATACAGGATCTTGTCCAGTATCGTCATGCCGTGCCGCCCGGTCGTGTGGCAGGCGATCGCCGTGCACACATCCTCGGGCATGCCGTACTCCACCCGTGCAATGGCCGCCGCGGTTTTGCCGTGCAGCATTTTGGGCTCGCTTTTTTCGACGGTACAGGGTATTATACCGTATTTCTCACATAAATTCAACTGCTCCTGCGGAGAAAGATGCTTGGTTATGTCATGCAGGATGGCGGCGACGCCGGCTTTTTCCGGATCCCCGCCGTACTTTTTCGCGAGCCATATGGCTGCGCGCTCCACGCCCAGCGAGTGCTCGTACCGGTATCCCTTCAGTCTGGACAGGATTCCCTTGCGCATTTCATCGTTACACAGCATTGCTTTGACCCGCCTTTCTTTTTTATATCGCGTCGAATTTATGAATAACCGTACAAATGATTGCGTTCGATATAATCCGCGACCGCAGGCGCGGTATAGCGGCGCAGCGCGCCGCCCTGCCGCAGCTCGGTCGATGAAATGGTCAGGCTTTTGCCGCGGACGAGTTCGATCCGCGCCCCCATGCGTTCGCGCAGCTGATCCGCCTTGCGCATGAGCGCGCCCCAGTCCTCGTCCTCGCGGGCGCACACGGCCAGCGTGCACAGGCGGACGATCTCATCCGCCGCGCGCCACACGCCGTCAAAGGACAGCAGCATGTCCGTGCCCACGATCAGGTACAGGTCGTCCTCGCCCCGCGCCAGCAGCGCGTGCAGCGTGTCGACCGTATAGCTCGCGCCGCCGCGATCGATCTCCAGCGTGTCGATCTGCGCCCACGGCGTGTCCGCGATCAGCAGGCGCACCATCTCGCAGCGGTCGGCTGCGGTGGCGGTGTGCGCGGGCAGCGACTTGTGCGGCGGGATGTTGGTCGGGATGAACAGCACCTTGTCCAGCCCGAGCGCGTCCTTTGCCAGATGCGCGGCGTGCAGATGCCCCAGATGCGGCGGGTTGAACGTGCCGCCGAGTATGCCCGTCCTCATTTGACGAGCACGATCTTCCGCTTGTCCGGCTCGCGCGCCTGGCGGTACAGCACGAACTTGGAGCCGATGCACTGCACCGTATCCGCGCCCGTGGCCTCGCTGAGCGCCGCCGCGGCCGTGCGCGGGGTGATCATGGCGCTCTCGAGCACCTTGCCCTTGACCAGCTCATGCGCCTCGAGCAGCTGGTCGAGCTGGCGCTCGACCGCCTCGGTCACGCCTTCCTTGCCGATGATCAGCGTATCGGCGAGCGGATTTGCCAAAGCGCGCAGCTGGGCGCGCTGCTTGGTTGTCAGCATAAAAATACATTCTCCTTGTTGGTTTTTTCAGTCGCCGCGCCTTACAGCCGCGCTTCCAGTTCGCCGCGCAGCTTGCGCAGCGCGCGGCCGCGGTGGGAGATCTGGTTTTTGGTCTCCGGCGGCAGCTCGGCGAACGTGCAGCCGTATGCCGGCACGAAAAACAGCGGGTCATACCCGAAGCCGCCCGCGCCGTGGCTCTCGCGGAGCAGCTCGCCCTCGCACTCGCCGCGCACGGTCAGCGCCCCGCCGTCCGGCAGGATGCACGCGATCGCACACACGAACCGGCAGGCGCGGTCGTCCTTGTCCGCCATGTTGCGCAGCAGGAAGGCGTTGCGCTCGACATCCGTCCCCGCGCAGTAGCGCGCGGAGTAGATGCCCGGCGCGCCGCCCAGCGCGTCCACGCACAGGCCGGAATCGTCCGCGATCGCGGGCAGGCCGGTGAAATCCGCCGCGCTTTTTGCCTTGATCATGGCGTTTTCCTCAAAGGTCGCGCCGGTCTCCTCGGGCTCGGGCGCGTCTTCCGGCAGCGGGAGGACTTCGATGTCCAGCCCGCTCAGGATGGCCGCCATCTCGGCCATTTTCTTTTTGTTGTGGGAAGCCAGTACAAACTGCATCACAAACTCTCCCCCATCACCCTGCTCTGCGCTCTGCACAGGCGCGCGCAGCCGCGCTTGCCCAGACCGAGCAGCTTTTTCAGCTCGCTATCCGAGAACGGACGGCCCTCGCCCGTGCCCTGCACCTCGATGAACTCGCCCGCCGAGGTCATCACGACGTTGCAGTCCACGATCGCGTGGCTGTCCTCGGCGTAGTTCAGGTCGAGAACGGCCTCGTCCTCAAAAATGCCGACCGATACCGCCGCGACCTGCGCGGTGAGCGGCATGGTTTCGATCACGCCCTCGTCCACGAGTTTTTTGCACGCGAGCCACAGCGCGACGAACCCGCCCGTGATGGACGCGCAGCGCGTGCCGCCGTCCGCCTGGATGACGTCGCAGTC
>CALWJG010000093.1 GCA_944380945.1 uncultured Agathobaculum sp.
GTCCTTCTTACAGCTTCGCCAGCTCCTGCGCGATCAGCTTATTGATGATCTGCGGGTTGCCCTGGCCCTTGGAGGCCTTCATGCACTGGCCCACGAGGAAGCCGGTGACGTTCTTGCCCGCCTTGAAGTCCGCGACCGCCTTTTCGTTCTTCGCGATCACGTCCTGCACGATGGCGAGGATCGCGCCCTCGTCCGACACCTGCTTGAGGCCCATGCGCTCGACGATCGCCTCGACCGTCTCGTCGGTCTCAAACATCGCAGGCAGCACCTTTTTGCCCGCATTGCCCGAGATCGTGCCGGCCTCGATCAGCTTAACCAAATCGATCAGCTTGTCCGCGGTCAGCTTGGTATCGGGGAGCTCCACGCCCTTGTCGTTGAGGTACTTGGAGATGTCGGACAGGATCCAGTTCGCCGCCGCCTTGGGCTTGACCTGCTTGGCCGCCGCGTCGAGCAGCTCTGCCTTGGCAAAGCTGTCCGCGATCTGGCGCGCCTCCATGGCGGTCATGCCGTAGTCGTTCAGGTAGCGCTCATAGCGCGTGATCGGCAGCTCGGGGATCTCGCTCTCGATCTGATGCATCCACTCGTCGTCGATCTCGACCGCGATCAGGTCCGGGTCCGGGAAGTAGCGGTAGTCCTGCGCGTCCTCCTTGGTGCGCATGACCGTGTTCTTGAGCTTGACGTCGTCCCAGCGGCGGGTCTCCTGCTGGATCTCGCCGCCCGCTTCGACGACCTCGATCTGGCGCGCGACCTCGTAATCGATCGCACGCACCGCGCCCGAAAACGTGTTGATGTTCTTCATCTCCACGCGCGTGCCGAACTCCTCCGAGCCCTCCGGCCGGATGGAGACGTTGACGTCGCAGCGGATCGAGCCCTCCTCCATCTTGCAGTCGCAGATGTCGAGGTAGGACAGCGTGGTCTTGATCATCTCGAGGAATTCCTTGGCCTCGGCCGAGGAGTGCAGGTCGGGCTTGGTGACCATCTCGATCAGCGGCACGCCGCAGCGGTTGAAGTCGACGACCGTGCCGTCGATCTCGTCGTGCAGCAGCTTGCCCGCGTCCTCCTCAAAGTGGATGCGCTCAAGACGGCAGGAGTGCTTGACGCCGTCGACGTAGAAAAACACCTCGCCGTTCTCGCAGATCGGCACATCGAACTGCGAGATCTGGTAGGCCTTGGGCAGGTCGGGATAGAAGTAGTTCTTGCGGTCGGCCTTGCACAGGCGGTTGACCGTGCAGCCCGTGGCGAGGCCCATCTTGGCCGCGTAGTGGACGACCTGCTTGTTGAGCACGGGCAGCGCGCCCGGCATGCCCGTGCAGACCGGGCAGGTATGCGTATTGATCGGCGCGCCGAAGGCGGTCGAGCACGAGCAGTAGATCTTGCTCTTGGTGGACAGCTCCGCGTGCACCTCGAGGCCGATGACCGGTTGATATTTCATTTGTCGTTCTCCTCCTTACAGCGCCGCGATGATGTTCCTGAGGCCGGACGCCTGCTCGAACGCCAGACCGGCGTTCAGCAGCGTCTGCTCGCCGAAGCGCGGGCCGATCAGCTGCATGCCGATGGGCATTTTGTCCCCGTCAAAGCCGCAGGGCTGCACCAGACCCGGCAGGCCCGCGATGTTGACCGATACCGTGCAGATGTCGCCCGCGTACATCTCGAGCGGGTTGGTGGTCTTGGCGCCGATGCCGTAGGCCGTGGTCGGCGCGACCGGGGTCAGGATGACGTCGCACTTGTCAAACGCGTTTGCAAACTCCTCGCGGATCTTGCGCTGCGCCGCGCGCGCCTTCTTGTAATATGCGTCGTAGTAGCCCGAGGACAGCACATAGGTGCCCAGCATGATGCGGCGCTGCACCTCCGCGCCGAAGCCCTCGGAGCGGGACTTGGTGTAAAGCGCGATCACATCGTCGCCCGCGTTCGGGGTGCGGTAGCCGTACTTGACGCCGTCAAAGCGCGCCAGATTGGACGACGCCTCGGCGGACGACAGGATGTAGTAAACCGGCAGCGCGTATTCGACGAGCGGCAGCGAGATCTCAAACACCTCTGCGCCGAGGTTCTTGTAGGTCTCGGCAGCGGCGAGCACGCTCTCGCGCACCGCGTCCGAAATGCCCGCGCCGAAGTATTCCTTGGGCAGGCCGATCTTCATGCCCTTGATGTCCGCGTTGAGGCCGGCGCGCACCGTGCCCTCGAACGGGGTCTTGACCGAGGTCGAGTCGTGCATCGGATCGTGGCCGGTGATCGCGTCGAGCAGCATGGCCACGTCCTCGATCGAGCGGCCGAACGGGCCGATCTGGTCGAGCGAGGAAGCGAAGGCGATCAGGCCGTAACGGGAGACCGCGCCGTAGGTCGGCTTGAGGCCGGTCACGCCGCAGAACGCCGCGGGCTGGCGGATCGAGCCGCCGGTGTCCGAGCCGAGGGACAGCGGGACCTCGCCCGCCGCCACGACCGCCGCCGAGCCGCCGGACGAGCCGCCCGGCACGCGGTTTACGTCATGCGGGTTGTGGGTCGGGTGCGCGGCCGAATTCTCGCAGGAGGAGCCCATCGCGAACTCGTCCATGTTGGCCTTGCCCGTGACGACCACGCCCTGCGCAGCGAGCTTTTCCATGACCGTCGCGTTATACGGGGGCTTGAAATTGTAAAGCATCTTGGATGCGCAGGTGGTCAGCGTGCCCTTGGTGCAGATATTGTCCTTGATCGCGACCGGGATGCCGGCGAGCGCGGGCAGCTCCTCGCCCGCGGCGCGGCGCTTGTCGATCTCGGCCGCCTGCGCGAGCGCAGACTCCTCGGTCAGGGTCACATAGCCCTGCACCTTATCCTCGACCGCCTTGGTGCGGGCGAACACGTCCTGCGCCAGCTCGACCGCGGAAACTTCCTTTTTCGCGAGCATTGCGGACAGCTCGGCCGCTGTTTTTTCGTAAAGTGCCATTTCTCTGTCCTCCTCTTACTCGACTACGCGCGGCACGGCTACGCCGCCCGCCTGAAAGTCCGGCGCGTTGGGCTCGATGAGCGCGTCCGGCGTGTATTCCTGCACGACCACGTCCTCGTGGAACGCATTCTTGCGCTCGGTGTTGATCACGTCCGTGATGTCGCCGAGGTCAAGCTCCGCGAGCTTGTCCACCATGCCGACGATGCCCTGCATGTCCTCCGCGAGGCGGTCAAAGATGCCGCCCGTCGAATCCAGACGCGCAAGGGACGCGATGTGCTCAATTTCTTTTCGCGAAATTGCCATGTCAAACTTCCTCCTGCTGTATCATTTGTTGAAATTCCTCTTCTGTCAAAACCGGGACGCCGAGCTCCGCCGCCTTCTGCAGCTTGCTGCCCGCGTTTTCCCCGGCTACCACAAAACTGGTCTTTTTGGAGACCGAGCCCGCCGCCTTGCCGCCGAGGGACTCGATCAGGTCGTTGATCTCCTTGCGGCTGTAAAGCGTCAGCGTGCCGGTCGCGACGATGGTCTTGCCCGCGAGCCGGTCGCTCTTCGCGGTCTTTTCGCCCGTGAAGTTGACCCCCGCCGCGCGCAGCTTTTCGATCAGCGCCTTGGACTGGTCGAGCGCACGCCATGCGGCGATGCTCTCGGCCGTGGTCTGGCCGATGTCGCGGATCTCGGTCATCTCCTCGACCGGGGCGGCGAGCAGCGCGTCCAGACTGCCGAAGTGGTCGGACAGGATCTTGCCCGCCTTCTGGCCGACGTGCCGGATGCCGAACGCAAACAGCAGCCGCGACAGGTCGCGGGTCTTGCTCGCCTCGATGCCGCGGATCAGGTTGTTCGCCCAGGTGTCCACCTTTTTGCCGAGCGGCAGCAGCTGCTCCACCGTCAGGTCATACAGGTCGGCGGCGGACTCCACCAGCCCCGCGTCGATCAGCTTTTGCAGATTGCCCTCGCCGCACCCGTCGATGTCCATCGCGTCGCGCGAGGCGAAGTGCATCAGGTTGCGCAGCAGCTGCGCCGGGCAGGCCGCGCCCGTGCAGCGGATGGCGGCCTCCTCCTCGTCCTCATACACCGGCGCGCCGCACACCGGGCAGAATTTGGGCATTTCGTAGGGCTGGGCGTCCGCCGGGCGCTTGTCCTTTTCCACCCCGATGATCTCGGGGATGATCTCGCCCGCCTTGCGCACGGAGACCGTGTCCCCCACCCGCACATCCAGCTGACGGATGAAATCGCGGTTGTGCAGCGTTGCGCGGGAGACCGTCGTGCCCGCGAGCCGCACCGGCTCGAGCACGGCGTTGGGCGTCAGCACGCCCGTGCGCCCGACCGAGATCACGATATCCTTCAGCAGCGTCTGCTTGACCTCGGGCGGGTATTTGTAAGCCGCCGCCCAGCGCGGGAACTTGGCTGTCGAGCCGAGCGTTTCGCGCTGCGCGAACGAATTGACCTTGACGACCGCGCCGTCGATGTCGAAATCCAGCTCGCCGCGCGTCTCGCCCATGTGTTCGATCTCGCGCTGCACGTCCGCGGGATCGGTATACACCGGATAGCGCGGGCTGACCGGAAAGCCGAGCTGCTTCAGATAGTCGAGCGAGTCGGTGTGGCTCGTGATCGGCAGCTCGTCCGCATTCTGGATGTTGAAGCAGAAGATGGACAGCCGGCGCTCTTTGGTGATTTTGCTGTCCTTCTGCCGCAGCGAGCCGGCCGCCGCGTTGCGCGGGTTGGCGAGCAGCGGCTTTTCGTGCAGCTCGAGCTCGGCGTTGAGCGCGTCGAACACGGATTTTTTCATATACACCTCGCCGCGCACGATCAGGTGCGGCGGCGCGTTTTCCAGCTTATGCGGGATGTCCTTCACGGTCCTGAGGTTGGCGGTCACATCCTCGCCCACCTGACCGTCCCCGCGGGTCGCGCCGCGGACGAACACGCCGTCCACATACTCGAGCGCGACCGACAGGCCGTCGATCTTATACTCGACCACATATTCCGCCTTGCCCACCGCGTCCTCCACGCGGGTGTAGAACTCGGAAAGCTCATCGAACGAGAACACGTCCTGCAGGCTCTCGAGCGGATAGGCATGCGTGACCTTGGCAAAGCGGCCGGACGCCGACCCGCCGACCCGCTGGGTCGGGGAATCCGCGTCTGCGTATTCCGGATGCGCGGCCTCGAGCGCGCGCAGCTCGCGCTGCATCATATCGTACTCGTAATCCGAGATCTCGGGCGCATCCTCATTATAGTATTTTTCGTTGTGGTACCGCAGCGTTTCGCGCAGTGCGGCGATCTGTTCGCGCGCGTCCATGGCAGCATTCCCTCCGAAACCCAATACAGCATATAGTATACCAAATTTTCCGCGGTTTAGAAAGCATTATTTTGCCCGGCAGCCGGGGCTTTTTATCCGCGGCATGCTGCACCGGCGGTCACTTGCGGCCTGTCTGCCAGACCTGATAGGTGTTCACCACGCCGAAAAACAGGAAGCACAGCGCGAGGAACGTCCAGATCGCGCCGACCAGGACGATGCCGTTCTGGAAGCTGTAACCCGCCGCCGTGCCCAGCAGCACGGTCGCCACATAGAACAGCATGGATTTTTTGATCGCTTTGAACATCATTCTCCCCCTCTCCCGCCCCCGCCTGACCGGCGGAAGCCGCTATTCAGTTTATTATAGCACAAGCGGCGCGCTTCGACAATGCCTGTGCGGGCGGGATTCAGTTCCCGTCCGCGGCATAGTCGCTGACCTCGCCCAGCAGGCCGGCATCCGCGCCGTCGATATAGGCGTAGCGCTCGGGTACGGTGCCGACGATGACCGTGTCGGTCACCGGATAGGTGGAGACGATCTCGCGGTCCTCGCCGCCGAACGGCGTCAGGATGCGGAAGCCCGCGTGGATCTCGATGATGATGTTGTGCCGCGTCTGGTTGATGCCCGCGGCCGAAAAGGCGCTGATGAACTCGGCCTCCATCTGGGTCAGGCCGGCCATGCCGATATCCACCGACGGGCCCATGCCGCTGAAAAACCGCGGCGCGAACACCGACCCGAGCGGCACCTCGACCGTGGTGTGCTCAAGGTCGCCCAGCCGCTCGAACAGGCCGTTGACCAGCTTCGCCTTGATCTGCCCGATGGCGATGACGTCGGTGCGCAGCGCGGTGACGTGGTTCTCGCTGTCCCGCTCTAAAATGACCATGCGCTCATAGGTCTCCGGGTCGGCGAACACCTCCTCCTGCATCAGGTTGTTGATCTCCTGCAGGGCGCTGTCCTCGCACACGTTCGCCGCGTATTCCATGAACACGCGGTGCATCTGCCGGGTCGCCGCCAGCATGCCCGCGCCCGCCAGCACGGCCAGCAGCACGAAAACCGCCCGCCGCCCCCTGTTCCGCCGTCTGCCGCGCCGCCGCATGTGCATGCCCCCTTCGGGGCAGTATACGCGGGCGGTACG
>CALWJG010000094.1 GCA_944380945.1 uncultured Agathobaculum sp.
TTTTCATGGTCAGGATGTCGCCGACCTGTACGTCCATTTGCACCCGCTCCTTTCACAAGCCTTTTCGTATAATCTCCATTATAGCATATCTCCGGTGCTATTCCCACCGGTTTTTTCATATAGTAAGGCAGACCCCAAAGGAGGCTCTGCTATTATATGAAAACAAGCGAATGTTATCTGCCCGAGGGCAGTTACGCCGCCCTGCCCGCGGTGCGGCAGGCGCTCGCCTCGTCCGAGGGGCTGCGGCGGGCGCAGGAGGAGGGCATGATCCTCGAGGCGGTCGCCCAGCGCTGCACGGCGGCGCATGACCTGCTGTTTGACCTCGGCTTTGCGCTGGGGATCATGCCGCGCGCCTGCTGCGCGCTCGGCGTGGCCGAGGGGGACACGCGCGAGATCGCCATCCTCTCCCGCGTGGGCAAGCCGACCTGCTTTGCCGTGACCGGGGTGGAGGAGGACGCCGATCCGCCGGCGGTATGGCTGTCGCGCACGATCGTGCAGCAGCGCGCGCAGGACTGGCTGCTGGATACCCTGCGCCCGGGCGACGTGATCCCCGCGGCGGTGACCCATCTCGAGCCGTTCGGCGCGTTCGTCGACATCGGCTGCGGCGTGGCGTCGCTGATCGGGATCGAGAACCTGTCGGTGTCGCGCATTTTCCATCCGCGCGACCGGCTGTGCGTCGGCCAGCGCATCTATGCCGCAGTGCGCGCGGTCGATCGGGAAGCGCGCCGCATCTCGCTGACCCACCGCGAGCTGCTGGGCACATGGGAGCAGAACGCGGCGCTGTTCTCGCCGGGGGAGACCGTGCGGGGCGTGGTGCGGTCGGTCGAGCCCTACGGCGTGTTCATCGAGCTCGCGCCCAATCTGTCCGGTCTGGCCGAGCCGCGGGAGGGGCTCGCGCCCGGCACGGTGGTGTCGGTGTACATCAAATCCATCCTGCCCGAGCGGATGAAGGTCAAGCTGGCCGTGATCGACGTGCTGGGGCCGCAGACCGCGCCGCCCCCGCCGCAGTATTTTATCACCGAAGGGCATATCGATGAATGGGTATACACGCCCGCGTGCTGCGGCCGGAAATATATCCAGACCGTATTCGACTGAAAGCCGCCGCAGCGCAAAAGGGAACGCCAAAGGCGTTCCCTTTTGCAGCTGAAACAAAATAACCGGGCGCAGCATTTACGCTTCGCTGCGCTTGACGAATTTGCTGCGCGGGGCGCGGCAGATCGGGCAGATGAAGTCATCCGGAATATCCTCCGCCAGACGGACATAGCCGCAGACCGTGCACTTCCAGCCCGCGTCCGGGCCCAGCTCGTGGTAGACCGGCGCGACCGGCGGCACGTCCTCGCCGCGCTTTTCAAATTCCTTGACGGTCAGGCAGTCGCCGCTGCCGAGCACCTCGGCATCGAGCAGCTCGCAGATGAACAGGGTGTACGAGCCAATGGCGACGGTTTCGGTCACCTTGAGGCTGAGACGCGAGACCATGCCCTCCTTGAGGTAGGGGCAGCCCTGGCTGTCGGTCTCAAAGGGGAAGGACGCAAATTTATCTATCGCCCGGCCGGACTTGTAGCCAAATTCATTGACGATCTTGTCCTCCGCCTCCTTGGCAAGCAGAGTGACCGCCGCGATCCCGGTCTGCTTGAGCGCGCCGCAGGTGGCCGAGTCGTTGTTCAGCGACAGGGTGAACTTGGGCGGCCGGGAGGAGGTGACCTGATGCAGCGAGTTGATGATGCAGCCGTAATTCTTGCCGCCCTGCGCGGTGGAGAGCAGCGAAAGGCTGTAATCGAGCTTTTTGTAGGCAGCGTTGTTCATATTCGTCCCGTCCTTTCTGGTCCGTTGGATTGTTATTGAAAATAATTATCAATTACAAATCCATACTACCATATTTGCCGCCAAATAGCTATATGATTTCCCACAAATTTTATCGGCGTTTTTTGGCAGTTATCCCGATTCGGTGCGCAGGGCGGGGGTGGGGAACAGATGGAACGCGGTCAAAAGATGTTCTTGATGCTCGGCCGCTGCAGGTCGGGCAGATGGCGCAGCTGTGCGGACAGCTCGGCGACGTCCGCGCTGTCCGGTGCGGCGGCGCGCACGCGCGCGAACAGCCGCCCGACCGTGTCGAGCTCGTCGTGCAGCAGCAGCGCGCCGAGCAGCGGCTGCGCGTCCTCCCAGGCCGCGTAGGCCTGCTCGGTGCGGCCGGCTTCCACCGCCGCGGCGATCGGCAGCGCGGTCCGCTCGACCGCGTGCAGGCTCCACACGCTGCCGCCCGCCAGCGCGCCGCAGAGCGCCAGCGCGATCATCAGCCGTCCCATTTACCGTCCCTCCCTGCGCTGGATGAAGCTGTTGCCGCAGTCGTCGAGCGTCATCAGGAACACGTCGGACAGGGCAAGGCTCTGGTTGTGCAGCCGGTTCTCCACATCGCGGGGGTCGAGCTGCAGCAGCCGCAGCGAGCGCGGCACCAGCTTGCCGTCCGACACCACGACGAGCGGCAGCCCGGCGTCCTTGGGCGTCAGCCCGAGCATGGACGCGGTGACCGGCTGCTGCGCGCGCACCGGGACGACGGTCAGCGTGCCGTCCGGCTCGATCACGCCGTATTTGACATCCGCGACCGAGGCGACGTTCTGCTTGCGCAGGGTCTCGACGACCTCGTCGGTCGTCAGGCGCAGCTGACGCAGCTTTTTGACGTCCAGCCGGCCGCTGCGGATGATGATGGCGGGCTGCCCGTTGAGCAGCCGCCGGAACAGGCGGCTTTTGAGCGCGGCGAAGCTGAGCAGGATCTCGAGCGAGATGAGCGCCGCGATCGGCACCAGACCGGACAGCATCGGGATGCCGGGGTCCTGCATGGGGACGGCGGCGAGATCGGATACCAGAATGGTGACCGCGAGCTCGGACGGGTCGAGCTCGCCCAGCTGCCGCTTGCCCATCAGGCGCACGGCGGCGATCACAGCGGCATAGAGCAGCAGGGTGCGCAGCAGGGGAACAGCCATATTTCCACCTCGTTTGGTTGCAGATTTACCATTAGTATAGCCGGAAGCCGGCGGAATATGCCGCATACGGGAATTTAACAAATTAAAATGCGAAAAGCTGTTGACAATCGCCGCGCGCGGTTTTATAATATGAATTACATTTTGAATATTGCCAACAGGGCGATGATCGGAAAAGTAGCCTCTGGAATCCGGGAGAGAGCCGTCGGATGGTGCGAGACGGCGGAGGAAGGAAGCGCGAAAGTCCTCCGGGAGCCGAACGCCTGAAAAAGGATGAAACAGGGCCTTGTGTAAGACGTTCCGCGTGATCTGCGTTACAGGATCGGGTGAGTGGTCGCGCCGCTTTGGCTGTGCGCGGCAAAAAGAGTGGTACCGCAGAGTGATAGTCTTTGTCTCTTTGAAGAGACGAGGGCTTTTTTTATTTTGTTTGAGATTGAGAAAGGAGGCGGATCCGCATGGTAAAGAACGGTTCAGAGATTCTGGTGGAGGTACTGGTCGAGCAGGGCGTCGATACGATCTTCGGCTACCCGGGCGGCGCAGTCCTCAACATCTATGACGCACTTTACAAAAACAGCGACCGCATTCATCATATTCTGACCTGCCACGAGCAGGGCGCCGCCCACGCGGCGGACGGCTTCGCACGCGCGACCGGCAAGGTCGGCGTGTGTCTGGCGACCTCCGGTCCGGGCGCGACCAATCTGGTCACCGGCATCGCCACCGCTTACATGGACTCCATCCCGATGGTCGCCATCACCGGCAACGTCGGCACCAGCCTGATCGGGCGCGACTCGTTCCAGGAGGTTTACATCGCGGGCATCACCATGCCGATCACCAAGCACAACTTCGTCGTGCGCCATGTGGAGGAGCTGGCGGATACCCTGCGCAGCGCGTTCCGCATCGCCATGTCGGGCCGTCCCGGCCCGGTGCTGGTCGATATCCCCAAGGACGTCACGAGCGCGGAATGCGAATTCATCCCGGCCGAACCGGTCGAGGTGCACGAAAATTACGACATCACCAAGGAACAGCTCGAGACCATCGCCGACATGATCGCGCAGGCCGAACGGCCGGTCATCTACTACGGCGGCGGCGTCGAGACGGCGGACGCCGGCGACGCGCTGCTCGAGCTGATGCGCAAGGCGGACATCCCCTCGGCCCATACCATGATGGCCATCGGCTGCATCCCGGACAGCGATCCGCTCAGCCTGGGCATGATCGGCATGCACGGCACGGTGTCCGCGGCCTGGGCGGTCGAGCGCAGCGACCTGCTGATCTGCATCGGCGCGCGCTTCTCCGACCGCGTGGCGACCAACCCGCGCCGGTTCGCGCCCAAGGCGCGCATCATCCATATCGACATCGACGACGCCGAGATCAACAAGAACATCGGCGTGGATTACGCGGTCGTCAGCGACGCGGAGAACTTCCTGCAAAAGCTGCTGCCCTATGTGCAGCCCGCGGACCACGGCCAGTGGCGCGCGCAGATCGAGGAATGGCGCCGCACGCTGGATTATATCCCCAAGGACGACGACAGCGTGCTCAAGCCGCATCAGGTCATCAAGACCGTGGCCGAGATGGCGGGCGAGAACGCGATCATCGCCACCGACGTGGGCCAGCACCAGATGTGGGCGGCGCAGTACTGCGGCTGCAACAAGATCCATCAGTTCATCACCTCGGGCGGCCTGGGCACCATGGGCTTCGGCTACGGCGCCGCGATGGGCGCGCAGTTCGCGCACCCGGAAAAGACCGTCCTGCATATCACGAGCGACGGCTCGTTCCACATGAACATGAACGAGCTTGCGACCGCGGTATCCTACAACCTGCCGATCATCACCATCCTGATGAACAATCAGGTGCTCGGCATGGTCTACCAGTGGCAGACGCTGTTCTATGAGCGCCGCTACTCCCAGACCCAGCCCGAGCGCAAGACCGATTACGTCAAGCTGGCCGAGGCGTTCGGCGGGCGCGGCTTCCGCGTCACCAACCTCGCCGAGCTGCGCGCTGCCATGAAGGACGCGCTGCAGCGCACCGGTCCGGTCGTCATCGACTGCCGCATCGACCGCGCCGAGCGCGTGCTGCCCATGATCCCGGCCGGCGGCACGGTAGATGATATCGTGGCGGACTGAGGAGGAGAAAAGCATGCAGAAATACATCCTTTCCGTGACGGTGCAGAACAACGCGGGCGTGCTGGCGCGCGTATCCAGCCTGTTCGGCCGCCGCGGCTACAATATCGATTCTTTGACGGTTTCGGCGACCACCGATCCCAAGATCTCCCGCATGTCGATCATCGTGCAGGGCGACGAGCCCATCCTCGAGCAGGTCATCAAGCAGATGCTCAAGCTGGAGGAGGTCATGCGCGTCGACCATCTGGAGGAGGAGGACTCCTGCTGCAGCGAGCTGGTATTCGTCAAGCTGCGCGCCGAGACCGGCGCCACGCGCGACTCCATCCGCCAGCTGTGCACCCTGTATGACGCGCACATCATCGAATCGACCGACGACGCGCTGATCGCCGAGCTGAGCGACGTGCCCAGCCGCATCGATGCGTTCCTCGACGTGATCTCGAACTTCGAGGTCATCGAGATGAGCCGTTCGGGCGTCACCGCCATCCGCAAGTGAGCGGAACCCTAACTTTGTTTTCCTAATTCATCTTACATATACTTAGGAGGAATTCACAATGGTAAAGATGTACTATGATTCGGACTGCAACCTGTCCCTGCTGGACGGCAAGACCGTTGCCATTCTGGGCTTCGGCTCGCAGGGCCATGCGCACGCCATGAACCTGAAGGATTCGGGCGTCAACGTCGTGGTCGGCCTGCGTCCGGGCTCCAAGCACGAGAAGAAGGCCAAGGATTACGGCATTCCGGTCATGACCATGGCCGAGGCTGCTGCGGCCGGCGACATCGTTATGATGCTCGTGCCGGACGAGAAGCAGGCGGACATCTATAAGGAAGTCGTTGAGCCCAACCTCAAGCCGGGCAACGTGCTGGCCTTTGCGCACGGCTTCAACATCCACTTCAAGCAGATCATCCCGCCGGCGGACGTCGACGTCATCATGATCGCGCCGAAGGGCCCGGGCCACACCGTCCGTTCGCAGTATCTGGCGGGCGCAGGCGTACCCGATCTGGTCTGCGTGCATCAGGACGCTTCCGGCAAGGCGATGGACATCGCGCTGGCTTACGCTGCCGGCATCGGCGGCGGCCGTGCGGGCATTCTGGAGTCCACCTTCAAGACCGAGACCGAGACCGACCTGTTCGGCGAGCAGGCTGTCCTGTGCGGCGGCGTCTGCGAGCTGATGAAGGCTGGCTTTGA
>CALWJG010000095.1 GCA_944380945.1 uncultured Agathobaculum sp.
AGGACCTCTCCGTCAGCGCCTGACGGCGCTGCCACCTCCCCTCAAAGGGGAGGCAGGATGGGTAGTGCAGATGGCATCGGTGGTCACGCGCACGCGCGGGATCCTTCGTCGCTGCGCTCCTCAGGATGACAATTTGTTTGTCATTCTGAGCGGAACAACGTGGAGCGAAGAATCTCGCGCTTGCGCGTTCGTATTCGCCTTGAAAGGCGTAACGTCTGTGCCCGCGCATCGCGGGCGGGAACGCGGCCTACGCGGCCGCATCCTCCGTAGGGCGCGACGACCTCGGCGCGCCATCCTTGCATATTCGCCCGACAGGGCAAGGGGTGTGCCCGCGCATCGCGGGCTGGGGATTTCGCCGCCTGCGGGCGGCGGGAACGTAGCCGCTGCGCGCGGCGGGCGCACAAGAGGGAAAGGACCAAGGTCCTCTCCCTCTTGCGAATCACCCTCTCTCCTTCAGGACGCGCTGCGCGCGTAAAGGCGTTGTCCCGCAAAACGGCTTCCGCCCACTTGCTGTTGCAATATGGAGGGGAATGGCTGCCACCCCGGAGGGGGAGCGTGCGATGCGCTATGGTGAACGCGCAAGCGGCGAGACGGAGAGGTCCTGTCAGGTCAGCTGCCCGCCCCTTGGACGTGAGGAACCGCCCTTTTTTGTCATCCTGAGCGAAGCGAAGGATCTCGCGCGTGCGCGCAACCGACCGGTGCCGTCTGTACCACCCAACCTGCCTCCCCCAAAAGGGGAGCCGGGTTTGGCGGCTGTCTGGCGGAGGGGGCGTTGCCGTATCGAAGGGGGCTGCGGGATGCCAGCAGGACAGGCGGGCGCCATTTCAAAATACAAAGATAACAGGTGAAGCAATGAGAATTTTAGCGATAGAGTCCTCCTGCGACGAGACGGCGGCCGCCGTCATCGAGGACGGACGCAAAATCCTTTCCAGCGTAGTGGACACGCAGATTGAAACGCACGCGCTGTATGGCGGCGTGGTGCCCGAGATTGCCTCGCGGCGGCACATGGAGGCTGTCGTGCGCGTGACCGAAAAGGCGCTCGCGGACGCGGACATGGACAAGCGCGCGGTGGACGCGGTCGCCGCGACCTGCGCGCCCGGCCTGATCGGTGCGCTGCTCGTGGGCGCAAACTTCGGCAAATCGCTCGCGTTCGCGCTGGGCAAGCCGTTCATCCCGGTGCACCACATCCGCGGGCACATCGCGGCGACCTATCTCGCCTATCCTGATCTCAAACCGCCCTTCCTGACGCTCATCGCGTCCGGCGGGCACAGCGAGATCGTCATGGTGCACAGCTACACGGATTTCGAGATCCTCGGCGGCACGCGGGACGACGCCGCGGGGGAGGCGTTCGACAAGGTCGCGCGCGTGCTCGGCGTGGGCTATCCGGGCGGGCCCAAGATCGACAAGCTCGCGCAGGACGGCGACCCCGCGCGCTACAAGCTGCCGGATTCGCACATCAAGGACGCGCCGCTCGACTTTTCCTTCTCCGGGCTCAAGACCGCGGTCATCAACCTCGCGCACAATGCGGAGCAGAAGGGCGAGGAGATCGACCGGAACGGCCTGGCGGCCTCGTTCTGTCAGGCGGTCGTGCACACGCTCGTGCCGCGGCTCGAGACCGCGGTGCGCGAGACCCGGGCGCAGCGCGTGGTCTGCGCGGGCGGCGTCGCGGCAAACTCCTTCCTGCGCGCCGCGCTGCAGGACATGGCCAAGCGCACGCACACGCGGCTGTACCTGCCGCCGCTCTCGCTGTGCGGGGACAACGCCGCCATGATCGGCAGTCAGGCGTATTACGAGTATCTTGCAGGCAATGTGGGCACCACCCTGCAAAATGCCTTTGCCACGGCGGAGATCGGGGAAAATATTTGTCAAAAGCAATAGCCGAAAAGGGCTTTTCAAAAATGAGGAACTGATGTAAAATAGAAGTGGTTTTGCGCTGCAAAGCCACTTCTGTTTTGTTTTTTGGGCACGGCGTGCCTTTGTGCGCCGTGGAGAAGGCTGTGGAAGCCGCAACAGACCCGTCCTGCACGGAAAGGCGGGCGGGGCGCGGCGCGCAATGCGCCGCGTTGGGACATAAAGGAGCGAAGGAAAACACAAATGGGTATGACAATCGCGCAGAAAATTCTCAAAGCGCATCTGGTGGACGGCGAAATGGTCCAGGGGCAGGAGATCGGCCTTCGGATCGACCAGACGCTGACGCAGGATGCCACCGGCACGATGGCCTATCTCCAGTTCGAGGCGATGGGCGTCGATCAGGTCAGGACCGAGCGGTCGGTCGCTTACATTGACCACAATACCCTGCAGTCCGGCTTCGAAAATGCGGACGACCACAAGTATATCGGCTCTGTCGCAAAGAAGCACGGCATCTACTACTCCAAGGCGGGCAACGGCATCTGCCATCAGGTGCACCTCGAGCGCTTCGGCGCGCCGGGCAAGACCCTGATCGGCTCGGACAGCCACACCCCGACCGGCGGCGGCATCGGCATGCTGGCGTTCGGCGCGGGCGGTCTGGACGTCGCGGTCGCCATGGGCGGCGGGGCGTACTACATCCCCATGCCCAAGATGGTGCGCGTCAACCTGACGGGCAAGCTCAGCCCGTGGGTGTCCGCCAAGGACGTGATCCTCGAGGTGCTGCGCCAGATGACCGTCAAGGGCGGCGTGGGCAAGATCGTCGAGTACGCGGGCGAGGGCGTGAAGACCCTGTCCGTGCCCGAGCGCGCGACCATCACCAACATGGGCGCCGAGCTCGGCGCGACGACCTCGATCTTCCCGTCCGACGAGGAGACGAAGAAGTTCCTCGAGGCGCAGGGCCGCGGCGACGTATGGACCCCGCTGTCCTCCGATCCGGACGCGGTCTATGACGAGGAATACACGGTCGACCTGTCCGCGCTCGAGCCGCTGGCCGCCATGCCGCATATGCCGGACAACGTCAAAAAGGTCACCGAGATCGGGCCGATCAAGGTCAACCAGTGCTGCATCGGCTCGTGCACCAACTCCTCCTACTACGATATGATGAAGGTCGCGTCCATCCTCAAGGGCAAGACCGTGCATCCGGACGTTTCGCTGACCATCAGCCCGGGCTCCAAGCAGGTGTTTAACATGCTGGCCGAGAACGGCGCGCTGGCGGACATCATCGCAGCGGGCGCGCGCATTCTGGAATGCGCCTGCGGCCCCTGCATCGGCATGGGCCAGTCGCCGGAGTCGGGCGGCGTGTCCCTGCGCACCTTCAACCGCAACTTTGAGGGGCGCTCGGGCACGCAGGACGCGCAGATCTATCTGGTGTCCCCCGAGGTCGCGGCGGCGTCCGCGCTCGCGGGCGAACTGACCGACCCGCGCACGCTGGGCGGCATGCCCGAGATCAAAATGCCCGCGCATTTTGTGATCAACGACAACATGATCGTAAAGCCCGCGGAAAATCCGGCCGAGGTCGAGGTCGTGCGCGGCCCGAACATCAAGCCCTTCCCGCTTGGCAAGGCGCTGGAAGCGTCCTACGCGGGCAAGGTCGTGCTCAAGACCGAGGACAACATCACCACCGACCACATCCTGCCGGCGGGCGCGAAGCTGCTCCCGTACCGCTCGAATGTGCCGTACTACTCGAACTACTGCTTTATCAACGTCGATCCCGAATTCCCGGCGCGCTGCAAGGAGCAGGGCGGCGGCATCATCGTCGGCGGCGCGAACTACGGTCAGGGCTCGTCGCGTGAGCACGCGGCGCTCGTCCCGCTGTATCTGGGCGTCAAGGCCGTGCTGTGCAAGTCGTTCGCGCGCATCCACAAGGCCAATCTGGTCAATTCGGGCATTCTGCCGCTGACCTTTGCCGACCCGGCGGACTACGACGCGATCCGCCTGCTGGACGACATCTCGCTGCCGAACGTGCTGGAAGAGGTCAAAAACGGCGAGCAGGTCACGGTCGTCTGCGGCGGCAGGACCTTCAAGGCGGACTGCGAGGTCTCCGACCGCCAGCGCGGCGCGCTGCTCGCGGGCGGCACGCTCAATTACGCCCGCCAGAACGCGGCGCAGTAAAGCAGGGAAGACAAGGCCGGGGCGGCGCGCGGCGCCGCCTGGCTTGCTTGACAGTATCGTGAAATTTTGTTAAAGTGTTATCAAATAGGAGGACGGACCCATGTCTATCGACCAGACGATTCTGGACAAATTTGAAGCAGTCGTCGAGAGCCAGCTGAAGCGCATTGCGGATATGAAGGCGCAGGACGACTTTATCGACTATTCGGGGCTGGACAAGCTCATCATCGGTGTGTGCGGCGGCGACGGCATCGGCCCCATGATCACCGGCATGGCGCAGCACGCGCTCGAGACCCTGCTGGCTGACAAGGTCAAGGCCGGCAAGGTGGAGTTCCGCGTGATCGACGGCCTGACCATCGAGCGCCGCGCTGAGCTGGGCTGCGCGATCCCGCCCGACGTGATGGAGCAGCTCAAACAGTGCCACGTCATCCTCAAGGGGCCGACCACGACCCCGCGCAAGGGCGACCCGTGGCCGAACGTCGAGTCTGCGAACGTGGCCATGCGCAAGGCGCTCGACCTGTTCGCCAACGTGCGCCCGGTCAAGGTGCCCGAGCTCGGCATCGACTGGACGTTCTACCGCGAAAACACCGAGGGCGGCTATGCCGTCGGTTCGCAGGGCGTGCAGATCGACGACGACCTGTTCATCGACTTCACAGTCGCGACCTCGCAGGGCTGCGAGCGCATCGCGCGCCTCGCGTTCGACTACGCGCGCAAGACCGGCAAGAACCACGTCTCCTGCGTGACCAAGGCCAACATCATCAAGACGACCGACGGCAAGTTCCTCGATACCTGCCAGCGGGTCGCCAAGGAGTATCCCGAGGTCGAGTTTGACGACTGGTATATCGACATCATGACCGCAAAGCTGCTGGACGACAAGCGCCGCCGCGATTTCAAGGTGGTCGTGCTGCCCAACCTGTACGGCGATATCATCACCGACGAGGCGGCGGAGATCCAGGGCGGCGTGGGCACCGCCGGCTCGGCTAACATCGGCAAGCGCTATGCGATGTTCGAGGCCATCCACGGCTCCGCGCCGCGCATGGTGCAGGAGGGCCGCGCGAAATACGCCGACCCATCCTCGGTGCTGCGCGCATCGGTCATGCTGCTCGAGCACATCGGCGAGATCGAGCTGGCAAACAAGCTCGACCGCGCGCTTGACATCTGCATGTTTGAGGAGAAGAAGGTGGTCGTTACCGGTCGCGATACCGGCGCGACGGCGCAGGAGTTCACGGATTACGTGCTCGATACGATCGCGGCGCTTTGACCGGCAAGCCGCGCCGCGCCAGGCGCGGGCGGCGGTGAGAAAGGTGATAATGAGAAGGAGGGTACCCTGTGGAACGTAAGCAAGAGGTTTCCAAAGCGGTGATCCAGCGGCTGCCCCGCTATTACCGGAACATCTGCGAACTGAAGGCGGAAGGCGTGCAGCGTATCTCTTCCCGCTCGCTGGCGGAACGCATGGGGCTGACCGCTTCGCAGATCCGGCAGGATTTCAACTGCTTTGGCGGCTTTGGACAGCAGGGCTATGGGTATAATATCGACAAACTGCAGGAGGAGCTGGGCGCGATCCTCGGCCTGCGCGCCGGGCGCACGGCGATCCTGCTGGGCGCGGGCAATCTGGGCCGCGCGCTGCTCAACAACTTTGACTTTGCAGCCAGCGGGTTCCGCCTGCTGTGCGCGTTTGACGCCGATCCCGCGCTGACGGGTAAGACCTTCGGCGGCTATGAGGTGCGGGACAGCAGCACGCTCGACGCATTCCTCGAGGCGCATCACCCGGATGCGGCGGTGCTTACCATCCCGCGCGGCAACGCGCCTGCGATTGCGCGCAGTCTGGTCGACCGCGGCGTGCGCGGCCTGTGGAATTTCACGGGCGAGGACCTGCATCTGGAGGGGCTGGGGGTGCCGGTGGAAAACGTGCACCTGTCGGACAGCCTGATGACGCTGTGCCACCTGATCGGTACGGACACAGCGGAAGAATGATATAAAAAGAAACGGCTTGGAGATTCCAAGCCGTTTCTTGAGACTGTCGAAAAACGTAGTTTTTCGACAGTCTCTCGTTTGAAACTACAGTTGCACTCATTAAATAGCTGCCGCTACGCGGCAGAAAGCGGTCAGCGGGCTACGGCCCAAACGAAGTTCCGATACAAAAGAGTGCAAAAATCGCACCCTTTTGATCGGTTTGTATCGCAAAATCGGGCACGGCCCAGGCCGCCCTCTCTTGGCCTT
>CALWJG010000096.1 GCA_944380945.1 uncultured Agathobaculum sp.
CACCAACAATGCAAAGAAAGGTCTTGAAAAACAATGCCCGGACTCGTTCTGGAGGGCGGCACGTTCCGCCCGGTGTTCTCCTGCGGCGTGATGGACGCGCTGCTCGACCACGATCTGATGTTTGACTATGTGATCGGCGTCTCCGCCGGCATCACCTATGCGGTGTCCTACCTGTCCCGCCAGCGCGGGCGCAACATCGAGGTGCTGCGCCGCTACCGGCGCGACAAGCGCTACCTCGGCGCGCGCAACATCCCGCGCGACCACTCGATCTTCGGGGTGGAGTTCGTGTTCTCCACCATCCCCAACGAGCTCCTCCCGTTCGACTGGGATACTTACCTGCGCTACCGCGGCCGCATCCGCGTGGGCGTGACCAACGCCAACACCGGCAGCGCCGAATATCTGGACGGCATGCAGCTCGACCGCGCCAGCACCATGCTGCGCGCCACCTGCGCGATCCCGATCTACTTCCCGCCCGTGCAGATCGGCGGGGAGACCTATTACGACGGCGGTCTGGCCGATCCGATCCCGATCGTGCAGAGCCTGCACGACGGCAACAAAAAGAACCTGATCGTGCTCACCCAGCCCATCGACTACCGCAAGGAGATGAAGCACGGCACGCTGTTTGCCGCGCGCGCCCTGCGCCGCAAGTACCCCGCGCTGACCCAGACCATGCTCACGCGGCCCAAGCGCTATAACGACACGGTCTGCTTCTGCCACCAGCTTGCACGCAGGCAGCCGGAGAACACCGTGCTGCTCCAGCCCTCCGCCCATCTGGACAGCTTTGAAAAAGATGTGGAAAAGCTTGAATGGGGCTACGAAATGGGGTATAATATGGCCTGCGCGCGGATGGACGACATCAAACGCCTGTTTGACTGATCCGCGCAAAACCGGAAAAAGAGCCCGCGCACTGCCGTGGGCTTTTTGCAGGGGAGAAAACTCCCCCAAAACGCGCTGCGGCGCGATCATCCGAAAGGAAGGGAAGAAAGAGAAAATGCAGACAAGAAACATCATTCAGGTGGAGGACAAGGTGCCGCCGCGCCTGCTGGTGCCGCTGTCCATCCAGCACATGTTCGCCATGTTCGGCGCATCCGTGCTCGTGCCGTTCATGCTGGGCATCAGCCCGGCGATCGTGCTGTTTATGAACGGCATCGGCACGCTGCTGTTCATCCTGATCACCAAGGGCCGCGCGCCGGCCTACCTCGGCTCGTCGTTCGCGTTCATCGCGCCGGCGACGCTCGTCATCGAGCAGTGGGGCTACCCGTATGCGCTGGGCGGCTTTGTGGTCGTCGGCCTGATCGGCTGTATCCTCGCCGCGATCATCTACAAGTGCGGCACGGGCTGGATCAACGTCGTGCTGCCGCCCGCGGCCATGGGCCCGGTCGTGGCGCTGATCGGCCTCGAGCTGGCGGGCTCGGCGGCGTCCACCGGTGAAATCATTGGCGACAGCGTGACTTCTTCGTCGGTCATCACCTTCTGCGTGACGCTGGCGGTCGCCGTGCTCGGCAGCGTGCTGTTCCGCGGCTTCCTGTCGGTCATCCCGATCCTGATCGCCATCCTCTGCGGCTACGTCACCGCGGTGCTCACCGGCGTCATCTCGGGCGCGGACATCATGGCCGCGCTCTCGACCAATTTCATCTCCATCCCGAACTTCCAGCTGCCCAAGTTTGACATCGAGGCCATCCTCGTCATCCTGCCGGTCATTCTGGTCATCGCCAACGAGCACATCGGCCACCAGCTGGTGACCAGCAAGGTCGTCGGCCGCGACCTGCTGAAGGACCCCGGCCTGCACCGCTCGCTGTTCGCGGACAATTTCTCGACCGCGCTCTCCGGCCTGATCGGCTCGGTGCCGACCACGACCTACGGCGAAAACATCGGCGTCATGGCGATCACCAAGGTCTACTCGGTGCGCGTGATCGGCGGCGCGGCCGTGCTGTCCATCATCTGCTCGTTCGTCGGCCCGCTGGCCGCGCTCATCCAGACCATCCCCGGTCCGGTCATCGGCGGCATCTCGTTCCTGCTCTACGGCATGATCGGCACCTCGGGCCTGCGCATCCTGGTGGACAATCAGGTCGATTACAGCAAAAACCGCAACATGGTGCTCACCTCGGTGGTGTTCGTCGTCGGCCTGTCAGGCGTGACGCTGTCGCTCGGCAACGTCGCCCTGTCCGGCATGACGCTGGCCGCCATCGTCGCCATGGTGATGAGCCTGCTGTTCTTCGCGTTTGACAAGCTGCACTGGTCGAACGACGCACAGGACGAATGATCGTTCCGCTCTTTATGCGCATGGAAAAGAAACAACACCCTGCCGTTTCGGCAGGGTGTTGTAATTTGAGCAAAAACAATGCTTTCTCATGCACGGCGCGCGGTCGGAACCGGGCGCTTTTCGTCAAAAGCTGTCATTCCGCGGCGCGCGGCGCGGTGCGGTCGGGCAGCTGGGCGAGCACGATGGCAGCGAACATCAGCGCGCAGCCGAACAGCTCGCGCGCGGTGAGCGCCTGCCCGAGCAGGACCCACCCCGCCAGCACGGAGATGACCGACTCCATGCTCATGATGAGCGAGGCGACTGTGGGGTTCATGCCCCGCTGGCCGATGATCTGCAGCGTGTAGCCCACGCCCGAGGACAGCGCGCCCGCATACAGCACGGGCTTCCACGCGGCGAGGATCGCGCCCAGGCTGGGCTTCTCAAACAGGAACATGCCCACCGCCGCCAGCGCGGCGCTCACGAAAAACTGGATGCAGGACATCTTGACCCCGTCCGTGAGCGGGGAGAAATGGTCGATCACCAGAATATGCACCGAGAACAGGACCGCACAGAGCAGGGTGAACAGGTCGCCGATGTTGACCTGCAGCCCGTCGGTCAGGCACAGGAAGTACATCCCGACAACGGCAAGCGCGATCCCGCCCCAGACCAGCCGGCTGCACCGGCGGTGAAAAAAGAACAGGTTGATCAGCGGGACGATCAGGATATAGCACGCGGTCAAAAAGCCGGACTTGCCGACCGTCGTATGGAGCAGTCCGATCTGCTGCATCAGGTCGGCCGCGCAGAGCGCCGCGCCGCAGCACACGCCGCCGATGAGCAGGATCCTGCGGGCCTGCCGCTTTTCCTCCGGCGTCTCGCCCGCGCGGCTGGGGCCGTTTTTATGCAGCACCGCTACCACCGGCAGCAGCACGACGCCGCCGATCAGGCTGCGCGCGAACAGAAAGGTGCAGGGGCCGACATAGTCCATGCCCACGCTCTGGGCGACAAACGCCACGCCCCAGATCGTGGCGGTGAGCAGCAGAAGCAGGGAATTGCGGAGCTTCAAGCGGGATTCCTCCTCGGGAAAATGGATCGCGCCGCGCGGGATGCGCCGGCGCACAGGCGCATGAGAAAAGCCCGGCATCCGGCGCATTGCTGCGCGAACGACGGGCTTGACTGGAGCTGCTGACCGGATTTGAACCGGTGACCTCATCCTTACCAAGGATGCACTCTACCTACTGAGCTACAGCAGCAAAATGGCAGGGGCAGTAGGGATCGAACCCACGGCACTCGGTTTTGGAGACCGATGCTCTACCAGCTGAGCTATACCCCTGTGTGGCTCCTCAAGTTGGACTCGAACCAACGACCCTGCGGTTAACAGCCGCATGCTCTACCAACTGAGCTATTGAGGAATGTACAATGGGCTGGTATGATTGGATTTTGCCGACCGTTTGACACGGATGCCGCTCCGCGGCATGCATGCTCACCCTCGGGCTAAGAGCCGCCTGCGGCGGTTGCCCTCGGGACGCGCGCTGCGGCGCGTGTACCAACTGAGCTATTGAGGAATGTACAATGGCCGGCGCGGAAAGGCCGGACTGCATCTATCACAGTTAGCCTAACTATTATAGCGCGGTTTCTTTTGATTTGTCAATAGCCAAATGCCAGAAAACGGCGAAAAACTTTCCGCCGCGCGGGCGGCGGGAAGCGTCCCTGCCGCCGTCACACGGTCTCCTCCTCCATGCGGGCGAGGATCTTCTGATCCCGCTTGTCGCGCGGGGTGAACTGCGCGAACAGGTCGGGCCGGTCGGCTTTTGTGCGGCGCAGGCTCATCTCGCGCCGCCATGCCTCGATGTTCGCATGGTGGCCGGAGAGCAGCACCGCGGGCACTTCCCTGCCGCGCCAGTTTTCCGGACGGGTGTACTGCGGGTGCTCGAGCAGGCCGTCCCAGTGGCTCTCCGCGGTGAATGCCTCCTCGTCCGGCAGCACGCCCGGCACCATGCGGCACACCGCGTCCGCGACCGCCATCGCAGGGATCTCGCCGCCGGTCAGCACAAAATCGCCGATCGAGATCTCCTCGTCCACACAGGCGTCGATGAAGCGCTGGTCCACGCCCTCATAATGCCCGCAGACCAGAATGAAATGCTCTTTTTCGAGCAGCTCGCGCGCCTTCTGCTGGTCAAACGGCCTGCCCTGCGCGGACAGGAACACCGTGTGCACATGCTCGCCCGCGCACAGCGCCTCGTGGCACAGGTAAAGCGGCTCGGCCAGCATGACCTGCCCGCGGCCGCCGCCGTAGGGCGCGTCGTCCGCCTTGTGGTGCTTGTCCAGCGCGTAATCGCGGATGTTGGCCGCGCGGACGCTCACCAGCCCCTTGTCCTGCGCGCGGCCGATGATGCTCTCGCGCATGACCGCGTCGATCATCTCCGGGAACAGGGTCATAATGTCGATCCTCATTCGACCAGCCCCTCGATGCTCTCGATATAGATGACGCCCGCCTGCATGTCGATCTCCTGCAAAAAGGGCTTGGACGCCGGGATATAGACCAGCTTGCCGTCCGGCGTTTTGACCTCGTACATATCGTGCGCCGGATTGTCGGTCAGCACATCGCGCAGGCGGCCGATCTCACGCCCCAGCCGGCGGTCGAATACGGCAAAGCCCAGAATGTCCTGAATGAACACCAGATCGTCCGGCAGCTCGACGTCCTCCCGGTCGATATGCAGCACGCGGCCGCGCAGCGCTTCCGCGGCCTCGACCGTGTCCACACCCGCAAGGTGCATGAGCACAATGTTTTTGTGCACCTGCGCCCGGGCGACCGTGACCGGCGTTTTGTCATCCAGGTACAGGGTATCAAAGTCGCACAGCACCTCGGGGCTGTCGCACCAGCTCTGCACCTTGAGGTCGCCGCGCACGCCGTGCGTGCCCACGATCTTTCCGGCCTCTAAAAATTGTTTCGGCATAGGTTTGTCCTCCGGTAAATAGGGGAATCGGGCGCAGGGCGCCGGACCATTGCTGCGCATCCCTGCGCGCACATAACAAAAAATCGCCGCGCCGCGGCGATTTTCAGCTCAAGCGGTGAAAAAGTTCCGCATATCGGAGCTTTTTCGCCTTTGGGCACAGCCGGACCGCAGGCCCGGCATGCCCGCCTCGCTTGGAACGACCTGCGATCGTTCCAAACGAAGCGCGAAGCGTCAGTCCAGAATATCGACTGTTACGCGCTTGTTTTCTCGATTGCCTGCCGCCTTCATGAGTGTGCGGATTTCCTTTGCGATGCGGCCGTGCCGGCCGATAACGCGGCCCATATCCCCCGGCGCTACGCGCAGGGAATAGGTGATGTTATCGCCGTCGATCTCCTCGGTAATGGCAATCGCATCCGGCTCGGAAACCAGATTTTTGACAATATAGGCCAATAACTCTTTCATTTCGTCACCCTCACTCAGTTCAGCACGCCGGCCTTCTTCAGGATGCCGCGAACGGTATCGGTCGGCTGGGCGCCCTTCTTGATCCACTCCTGTGCGCGCTCCGCGTCAACCTTGACGGAAACGGGCTCGGTCAGCGGATTGTAGGTGCCGATCTCCTCGATGAAACGGCCGTCACGCGGGTAACGGGAATCAGCGACAACGATGCGGTAGAACGGAGCCTTCTTCGCGCCCATGCGGCGCAGTCTGATCTTTACCATGGATTTCACCTCCCTGAACATTCTTCGTTTGAAACTACAGTTTCAAACGAGAGGGACGTACCGCGTGGTACGCGGATACGTCCGGCGCTGAAAAAGTTCCAATATCAATATAAGAAACTTTTTCAGCCCTTGTATAAAAACCGTGATACATGCTCCCGGTTTTTATGAAAACAGCAGAGCTGTTTTCGATTGAATACGCGCAAAGCGCGTTTTTATTTGGAAAATTT
>CALWJG010000097.1 GCA_944380945.1 uncultured Agathobaculum sp.
TACTCGTCCTTCAGGCTCTCGGCATAAGCCGCGCCCTGCGTGCCGGTCTTGACCGCAACGGTCTTGCCCGCGAGATCCGCAAAGCCGGTGATGTCCGAATCCGCAGCCACGGTCATGGTCTGGGTGGCCTGATAGTAGCCGTCCGAGAACATCCAGCCGCTCTCGATGCGCTCGTCCGTGATGGAAGCGCCGGCGATCATGCCGTCCGCCTGACCGGACTGGCAGGCCGCGATGGCAGCGTCCCAGCCGAGGCTGTTCATCTTATACTCAAAACCCTGGTCCTCCGCGATCGCCGCGACGATGTCCACGTCGATGCCGACGAAGTTGCCTTCCGCGTCGGTGTACTCAAAGGGCTTGAATACGGTATCGGTCGCGATGACCCAAACCTTATCGCTGCCCGAGGCGCCGTTGTTGTCGCCCGCCGCATTGGCGTCGTCGTTGGTGGAAGCGTTGTTGCCGCAGGCGGCCAGGCCCAGTGCCAGGCTGGCAGCCATCAGCAGGGAAAGTGCTCTTTTCATGTGTATTTCTCCTTTTTCAAATAGTGCGGAGCGGCGCCCGCGAACGGGGCCGGTCCCAAAACGCAAGAGGCGACAGCAGTATTCCGACAACCGCTATCGCCTGTGATGCCTGTTTCATATTATACCGGAAAACGGCTTTGCCGTCAAGCACAGCGGCGATTTTTCGTAAAAATCCGGTTAAATATGCGCGGCAGCCTGAAGGATCTGCTCGAGCGCGGCGTCGATCCCCAGACGGCTGGTGCACAGCGTCAGGTCGTAGTTGGTGGCGTCGGCATAGTGGCGGCCGGTGTAGCGGGTGCAGTAGGCGTTGCGCGCCCGGTCGACCGATTTGATGTCCGCCCGCAGCTTTTCGGGCGGGGTGTCGGGCATCATATGGCTCATGCGCTCGACGCGCCACTCAAAATCCGCATGGACGAACACGCGCAGGCAGTGATCGAACTCGCGCAGGATGAAGTCCGCGTTGCGGCCGACGATCACGCAGCTTTCGCGGTCGGCGATCTCGCGGATGGCCTTGACCTGCGCCTCCCACAGCTTATCGCTCAGGGGACGGTTGTAAAAGTCGAACAGGCTCTGCGTAAAGCCGAAGGTGACCGGAACGCGCTCGTCCCAGCGCTGCACCTGCTCGGGCGTCAGGCCGGACGAAGCCATGGCCGTGCGCAGGACGAGGTCTTTATCATAAAACGGCAGCCCCAGCGCCTTGGCGGTGCGGCGGCCAAGCTCACCGCCGCCCGCGCCGAACTGGCGGCTGATGGTGATGACTTTCCTCATGGTATTCCCTCCTTTATTGCTTCCATTATACCGGATATGTGCGCCAAACGCAAGCCGCGCCGCGCAAAAGCGTCCGGCGGGGCGGTGCTGCGCGCCGGAAAGCGAAAAACAGCGGCGCGCGCCTTTCGGCACGCGCCGCTGTCGGTGTTCGGTTGGGATCACGGCTGGCCGCCGCCCTGCTGCGTCCGGCCGGGCGCGGCCTGCTCGCGCAGGGCCCGCCGCAGGCGGCTGAGCGTGACCGGCGTCATGCCGAGGAAGGAGGCGATGTACTTGTTGCTGACCCGGTCGGCCAGCGCCGGATAGGTCTGGAGGAACCACTGGTAGCGCTCCATCGCCGTGTGCTGGCAGAGCATGGTGCGGATCTCCCAATGGGTGCGCAGCGCCTGCTGCAGCATGCGGTTGTAGTCCCACAGCAGCCGGGGATACTCCTCCATGAGCGCAGTGAGCGCGTCGTTCGGCAGGGAGAGCAGCTCGCATGAGGTCAGCGCCTCGACGCTGATTGCAGACGACGTGCCGATCGAAAAACAGGATACGGCAGGCGTGCCGCACTGGTAGGTAAAGCAGTCAGTGATGTCGCGGCCGCCGATGTCCAGAAAATAGCCGCGCAGGATCCCTTCCACCAGAAAGACAAAACGGGTTTGGGGCTCGCCCTCGCGGATCAGCAGCTCGCCCTTGGACAGATGCAGGCGCTCGGCGATCGACGCGAGCCGGTCAGCCAGCGCGGCGTCCCGGATGTGCAGGACGTCTGCAATAAAAGTTTCAGTAAGCAAAGCTCCTCTACCCCCGCAATTCAAATAACAGCACTATTATATGATAAAAATCGCATTTGGGCATTATCGCATGTTAATATTCGATGAATTTGCGGAAAAAGAGGGGAATTCAGCGAAAAAAGACAGCAGGCGCTGCGAAAATCACGCGCAGCGCCTGCTGGTTTCCTTATAAATTCACGTCGGCCGCCCGGCTCACTGCATCTCGCAGAGCACGCGGATGACCTCGTCGCCCACCTCGTCGGTGTGCGCGGTGCCGCCCATATCCGGGGTGAGCACCTTTTTCTCGACCATGACCTTCTCGATCACATCGATCAGCTTTTTGCCCCAATCCTCGTGGCCGAAGAAGTCCAGCATCTGGCTGGCCGACCAGATCGCCGCCAGCGGGTCGGAGATCTTCTGGCCCGCGATGTCCGGCGCGGAGCCGTGGATGGGCTCGAACATGGACGGGAACTTGCGCTCCGGGTTGAGGTTGGCGCCTGCCGCCAGACCCATGCCGCCCGAGATCGCCGCGCCCAGATCGGTGATGATGTCGCCAAACAGGTTGGAGGTGACGACGATCTGGAAGCGCTGCGGGTTCTTGACAAAGAACATGCTCGCCGCGTCGACCAGCAGGGAGTGGGTCTCAACGTCCGGATACTCCTTGCCGACCTCAGCGAACACCTGATCCCAGAATACCATCGAGTAGTTGAGGGCGTTGCCCTTGCTGATGCTGGTCAGGGTCTTTTTCTCCTTGCGCGCCAGCTCGTAGGCGTAGCGGATGATGCGCTCGGTGCCGTGGCGGGAGAACACGCCGGTCTGCAGCACGACCTCGTTCGGCTGGCCCTTATACAGCCAGTCGCCCGCGCCGGCATACTCGCCCTCGCTGTTCTCGCGGATGACGACCATGTCGATGTCGCCCTTCTTGCAGCCTGCCAGCGGGCAGGGGGCGCCGTCCAGCAGCTTGACCGGACGGACGTTGACGTATTCGTCAAAGTCGTGGCGGATGCGCAGCAGCAGGTCCCACAGCGAGATGTGGTCGGGCACGCCGGGCGCGCCGACCGCGCCGAGATAGATGGCGTCGAACTTCTTGAGGGTCTCGATGCCGTCGTCGTCCATCATCTTGCCGGTCTTGAGGTAATATTCGCAGCCCCACGGGAACTCGGTGAATTCAAAGCGGAACGAGCCGTCCAGCTCGGCCACCTTGTTGAGGACCTTCATGCCCTCGGCGATGACCTCGGGGCCGACGCCGTCGCCCGCGACGACCGCAATCTTATAGGTTTCCATGTGTCTTTTCCTTCTTTCTCAGTCTATCAGTCCAGCGGGAAGGCTTCGGCCGCGTGGCGCAGCGCGCGCACGACGGGCAGCTCCTCGCCGCTCAGGAAGCGGATCAGCGCGCCGCCGCCCGTGCAGATGTAGCCCATCTGCGGGGCAAGGCCGTATTTGTTGGTCGCGGTGACGCTGTCGCCGCCGCCGACCACGGTGAACCCTTCGGTGTCCGCCAGCGCCTGCCAGACCGCCTTGGTGCCGAATTCGGTCTCTTCCTTTTCAAAAATGCCCATCGGGCCGTTGACGAACACGGTCTTGGCAGAGAGGATGATCTCGCGGTACTGCGCCGCGGTCTTTTCGCCGATATCGACCAGCATCTTGTCGCCCGGCAGGCTGCCCACGGCGGCCTCGCCGCGCTTACCGTCGACCGCGTAAGCCAGATCGACCGGCAGCACGATCTTATCGCCGTATTCCGCCAGCAGGGGCTTGGCGGTCTCGATAAAGCCGTCGTAGCCCTGCTTTTTGATAAAGCCGAGCGAGGCTTCGCCGATGTCCTCGCCCTTGGCGGCGAGCAGGATGTTGGCGACCACGCCGCCCGACAGCACCTTGTCCGCAATGCCGCGGCTGAGCACGGTCTGCATCATCATGAACGCATCCGCGATCTTCGCGCCGCCCAGAACGAACACGCACGGCCGCTCGGGCGCCTCCATCAGCGAGGAGATGACGCTGTATTCCTTTTCAAACAGCCGGCCCATCATCGAGGGCAGGCGCTGCTCAAAGCCGCAGAGCGTGGGCTGGTCGCGGTGCGTGGCGGCGAATGCGTCGCACACATAGCAGTCCGCCAGCGGGGCGAGCGTGCGCACGACGAGCGTGTCCGCCTGCTGCTCGTGCGTCAGCTTGAGGCTGCGCTCGAACAGGGTCTGCTCCTCCGCCATGAAGCGCACATTGTCCAGCAGCAGCACCTCGCCGGGCTGCAGGGCGCGGATGGCGTCCTGCGCGGCGGGGCCGCACACGTCGGCAATGAATTTGACCTTGCTGCCCAGCAGCTGCTCGAGCACGCTGACATGCGGGCGCAGGGTATAGTAGTTCTTATACTCGATATCGCTGCCCTGATGCGCCATGACGACCACCTTCGCGCCGCGGTCGCGCAGCTCGGCGATGGTGGGCACACAGCCGCGGATGCGGGTGTCGTCGGTCACGCGGTCGGCCTTGCGGTCGATCGGCTCGTTGATGTCCACGCGCAGCAGCACGGTTTTGCCGCTGACGTCAAGCGAATCGAGCGTATAAATGCCAAATTTCTTCATCAGAGACCACGCGCCTTCATGCCCAGATACTTGTTGGTCTCAGCAGTGCCCTCGTCGCGGGTCATCTGCATCTGCATGGCCGCGCGGATGCCGTCCATGTTCTCCGGGATAACGACGGACTCCTGCGGGATGTTGATGGCGAACATGATCTGGTCGCCGCTCATGACGATGGACTCGTCCCACAGCGCGATCTCGTAGTTGTCGCCGCGGAACTTGCCCATGTCGCGCGCATAGCGGAACAGGGAGGCGTTGCCGAGGAAGCCGTCCGCGATCTTGACCGTGCGGATACGCGGATGCTGGGCCGCCATCTCGAGCAGGTCGTCCTTGTTGATCTTTTTCTTCGGGGTCGCGACCACGGTGATGATGTGGCCGTGGGTCACCGGCGCATGGACCAGAATGCCGGTCGCGTCAACGTGCGGCATGATGTTCATCAGGTCGAGCGCCTGATGGCTGGGCGCGTATTCCATCTGCAGCGCGTTGGTCAGGCCGCGGTGGTAATCGCCCGGGTCGGCGACGCGGCGGATGATGGTGATGGCGACCTTTTCCACGCCGACAGCGCGGTCGATCATGTCTACCGCACGGATGAGGCCGGTGGTGTTGCAGCTGGTCAGCTTGAGGAACTGCTGGCCCAGGCCCTTTTCGTAGTTTGCATAACCATGGAAGAATACATCAGCGACGTTGTTCTTTTCGCCGCCCTGGAAGATGGCCTTTTTGCCCATGCGCGCATAGAGTTCCTTGTTCTTCGCGCCGATGCCGGCCGAAGTCGCGTCAAGGATGATGTCGCACTGCTCGACCATGTCCTCCATCGTGCCGGAGATCGGCACGCCGGCTGCCTTGAGCTTGTCCTCGTTCTCGGGCAGCGCGTTGTAGAAATGATAGGGCATGCCGGATTCCACCAGGCCGCGGACTGCCAGAGTGGGGGCGACGTCCGATACGCCGACCAGTTCCATATCCTCCTGCAGCGCCACGCCCGTTGCCAGACGGAGACCAATTACGCCGTAACCTGCCACGCCAACTTTAACCTTGCCCATAATAAACCTCCTGTGATGGTTATGTTTTGATGAACTTCCTGCAAACTTCTGATCAGATGTTGTATATACTATATCACAGGGCAGGGGAAATTGCAATAGAAAAACAAAACTTTTTCATTGTGTTATTTGTGTCAATCCTGTTATTTTTGCAACAATTTGAAACTTTGACAGCGAAATAACGAAATGTGAAAAGTGCATAAGAAAATGGTTATATTTTGGGTAATTTCGACGAGCGATTCAGCAGAATATACAGCGCGGCGGAGTAAAATATGGCAAAGGAGCCCGCGCTTGCCGGCGCGGGCTCCGGCTTGGCAAAAAAGTCCTCGCGCCGCAGCGCGTATTGAATAGCCGCTCTGTGAGCGGCATCACAAAATCGAGCTTCGAGGTGAATTGGCCGAAGGCCAAGAGAGAGCGGCCTAGGCCGTGCCCGATTTTGTGATACAAACCGATCAAAAGGGTGCACTTTTGCACCCTTTTGTATCGGAAGTTCGATTGAAACTG
>CALWJG010000098.1 GCA_944380945.1 uncultured Agathobaculum sp.
GATCTGCACGGGCATCGAGAGCGAGACCCGCGTCATCGCGCCCGAGGAGGACGAAGAGACAGCGGGCGGCCATCCGCTGGCCGAGCTGCTGACCGGCGCGGGCCTGTTCGCCGCGGGCGCGCTGCTGCTGCGCGGCTGGCCGCAGCTGCTCGTCATGCTGGCGGCGTACCTGCTGCTCGGCCGGCATGTGCTGCTGACCGCGGTCAAAAATATCGGCAGGGGCCGCGTGTTCGATGAGAATTTCCTCATGTCGCTGGCCACGATCGGCGCCTGGGCGATCGGCTCGTTTGAAGAGGCGGTCGGCGTCATGCTGTTCTACCGCGTGGGCGAGTATTTTGAGGACCGCGCGGTCGAGCGCTCGCGCCGCCAGATCATGGCGGCGGTCGATCTGCGGCCCGAGACGGTCAACCGGATCGAAGCGGACGGCAGCGTCCGCACCCTGCCGGCGGAGGACGCCCAGGTGGGCGACGTTGTGCTCGTCCGCCCGGGCGACCGCGTGCCGCTGGACGGCGAGGTCGTGGAGGGCGAGAGCCGGCTGGACACCTCGGCGGTCACGGGCGAGCCCGTGCCGGTGCGCGTCACCGTGGGCGACCGCGCGATCTCGGGCTGCGTGAACACGGACGGCGCGATCAAACTGCGCGTCACCCATGTGCTGGCGGAGAGTATGGTCCAGCGCATTTTGGACAGCGTGGAGAACGCCGCCGCGCGCAAGCCCAAGATCGACCGCTTCATCACCCGTTTTTCCCGCATTTACACCCCGGCGGTGGTCGGCATCGCGCTGCTGACCGCCCTGATCCCCGGCTTTGCCACCGGCGACTGGGCGCACTGGGTGTATACCGCGCTGACCTTCCTGGTCATCTCCTGCCCGTGCGCGCTCGTGCTCAGCGTGCCGCTGACCTATTTCGCGGGCATTGGCGCGGGCTCGCGCCGCGGCATCCTGTTCAAGGGCGGCGCGTCGCTTGAGGCGCTGAACAACGTCAAGGCGGTCGTCATGGATAAGACCGGCACGATCACGCGCGGCGATTTCGTCGTGCAGCAGGTCGTGCCCGCGCCGGGGGTGCAGCTGGAGGAGAGCGAGCTGCTCTGGCTGGCCGCCCTGTGCGAGGGCGCGTCCACGCACCCGATCGCAAAGTCCATCCTCGCGGCATATGAAACGCGCAAGCAGGCCGCGGCCAAGGCCGACCAGCCCAGTCTGGTGCTGACCGAGGGCACGATAGAGGATGTGCACGAGCAGGCGGGCGAGGGCGTGGAGGCTGTGCTGGACGGCAAGCCTGTGCTCTGCGGCAGCCGCAAGCTGCTGGCGCGCCACGGCGTCGATCTGCGCGGGTATCGGGGCACGCCGGGCAGCACCGAGGTGCTGCTCGCGGCGGACGGCCGCTTCCTCGGCCATATCGTGATCGCGGACACGGTCAAGGCGGACGCAAAGCAGGCGGTCGCCCGCATGAAGGCGCAGGGCCTGGTGACCGCCATGCTCACCGGCGACGGGCAGGACAGCGCGGACGCGGTGGCGCAGTCGGTCGGCATCGACGAGGTGCGCGCGCGGCTGCTGCCCGAGGATAAGCTGACCGCGCTGACCGGCATCCGCGAAAAGCGGGGCGCGGTGCTGTTCGTGGGCGACGGCATCAACGACGCGCCCGTGCTCGCGGGCGCGGATGTGGGCGCGGCCATGGGCAGCGGCGCGGACGCGGCGATCGAGGCCGCGGACGTGGTGTTCATGAACGCCGACCTGTCCTCCATCCCGACGGCGGTGCACATCGCGCGCCGCGCGAACGTGATCTCCAAGGAGAACATCATTTTCGCGCTGGCAGTCAAGCTGCTGGTCATGGCGCTCGGCCTGTGCGGCGTGGCGTCCATGTGGCTGGCCGTGTTCGCGGACAGCGGCGTGGCCATGCTGTGCGTGCTCAACTCGGTGCGCATGCTGCGTATGAAAACCGAATGACGGACATGCAAAAGGGGAAACCGGAAACGGTTTCCCCTTCATTTTGCGAAAATTTTCCACGCCGCCGTCGTTTCCACCGGGAGGCGGTCACAGCCGGTCGAGAAAGCTGTGCCGGCCGTTCCCGTCCCGCCAGCCGAGAATCTTCGCGGTGTCCACGTTTTTGACCGCGTTCAGGATATTCGCCTCGACCTGCGGGTTTTCCGCGGCGAGCGCGGCAATCAGCGCCTTGATCTCCGCGCGCTTGGTATCGCCCCCGCGCGCCTTTGCCGGACAGTCGCAGGGCAGAAAGGTCAGCCCGCAGAAATCCGCCCACGCCTGCACCTCCCGCTCGCGCACGAAGTACAGCGGGCGGATGAGCTCCATATTCTCGTAGTTTTTCGCCCTGACGCGCGGCAGCATGGCCTGCACCTGCCCGCCGTAGAGCAGGCCCATGAGCACGGTCTCGATCGCGTCGTCATAGTGGTGGCCGAGCGCGATCTTATTGCAGCCGCGCGCCTGCGCCGCGGCATACAGGTGCCCGCGCCGCATTTTGGCGCACAGGAAGCAGGGGTGCTCCGCCGCGTGGTTCGCCGCGACGCGCAGCACGTCGGTCCCGAACACCTCGAGCGGCAGGCCGAGCTGCCGGGCGTTGTCCTCCAGCTGCGCGCGCCCGGCCGGCGTATAGCCGGGGTCCATGGCGAGAAAGACCAGCGTGCAGTCCACCGTGCGCTGCAGGTCCTGCATGAGCAAGGCGAGCAGCATGGAGTCCTTGCCGCCCGAGATGCAGACCGCGACCCTATCCCCCGCCTGCACCAGACCGTATTCCTGCACCGCATCCATGAACGGGCGGCGCAGTGTGCGCACAAATTCGCGCTGGAGCGTGCGCCGGATGTCCTGCGCCCTCATGCGCCGCCCTTCTTATGCTGGAAATGGTAGGTGATGCGCGCGAGCAGCCAGTCGGGCGCGAAATGGCGCGCCGCGGTCATGGCCTTCATCGAAGCGCCGGGCACCACCACGCCCCGGCCTGCAAACAGGCCGCTTACCGCCTCGCGGGCGACGCGCTTCGCATCCAGCCCATCGAGCGCAAAGCGCACGCCCGCGACCTTGTTGAACTCGGTGTTCACCGGCCCGGGGCACAGCGCGCACACACGCACCGGGCTGTGCGCGCGGCGCAGCTCCTCGCGGACCGCCTGCGTCAGCCGCAGGACGTAGTTCTTGCTCGCGTAGTAGGACGCCATGAGCGGGCCGGGCAGGAAGCCCGCCGCCGAGGCGACGTTCAGGATATACCCGCGCCCGCGCGGCACAAAGTCCTGCAGCGCGAGCTTGGTCAGGATATGCACCGCGCGGATGTTCGTATCGATCATGCGCAGCTCGGTATCCAGATCCGTGGATACGAACGGCCCGAACAGGCCGAAGCCCGCGTTGTTGACCACGACCTCGAGCTCGTCCCCGCGCACGGCCTGATACAGCAGCCGGCACTCGGTCTCGTCCGCCAGATCGGCCGCGAGCACATGGCACACGGTCGGCAGCTCGGCCGCCAGCTGCCGCAGGCGGTCCTCCCGCCGGGCGCACAGCACCAGCTCATAGCCGCGCGCCGCCAGCAGATGCGCGATCTCGCGCCCGATGCCGGACGACGCGCCGGTGATCAATGCTTTCATATCGCTCCCTCCTTGCAACGGGATATGCTTTCCTTTCTTAGTGTACCATGACGCAAAGCGGCCGTCAAACCATGTCTTACGCCTTTTTTCCTTTTAATCCTACATTTATAGTGGTATACTGGTAGCAGAGAGGGGGCTTGTCCATGTATCCGGACGATACGCTGGAAAGCAGGCTGCTTTCCCTGCTCGCCCAGCCCATGCGGATCGACGACATCCGCCGCGCCCTGCCCGAAGCGGGCAAGCGCGAACTGAAGGAGGCGCTCGACCGCCTGCTGGCGGACGGGCAGATCATGAAAAACAAGAAAAACCGTTTTGCCGTCGCCGCGCATTACGGCTGCGCGGCGGGCACCTACCTCGCCACCGAGCGGGCGTTCGGCTTTGTCGCGCCCGACGCGCCCGAGGGCGGCCCCAAGCCGGACGACCTGTTCATCCCGCCGAACGCGGCGGGCGGCGCGTGGCACGGCGACCGCGTGCTCGTCAAGCTGACCGAGCGCAAAAACGGCCGCGGCCGCCGCGAGGCGACCGTGGTGCGCATCCTGCGCCGCGCCGGCAGCGAGCTGACCGGCGCGCTCGTGCAGCGCGGGGGCGCGTATTACGTCCAGCCGACCTCGAAGAAATACCCCGAGATCATGGTCGACCGCCACAGCCTCGGCGACGCGCAGGTGGGCGACCGCGTCGCGGTATCGGTGTCCCACTACGGGGACGAAAAGATCATGCCGCAGGGCATAGTGCAGGCCGATCTGGGCGAGGACGGCACGATGGAGGCGTCCATCGCCGCCATTCTGCACGAAAACGCGGTGTTCGACACCTTCCCGGACGAGGTGCTGCAGCAGGCGGACGCCATCCCGCAGGAGGTCGACCTGTCCGCCGCAGGAGACCGCCTTGACCTGCGGGACAAGCTGATCTTCACCATCGACGGCGACGACGCCAAGGACTTTGACGACGCGGTCTCGCTTGAAAAGCTGGACAACGGCCACTACCTGCTCGGCGTGCACATCGCGGACGTGTCGCATTACGTCACGCCCGGCAGCCCGCTCGATCAGGAGGCCTACCGCCGCGGCACGTCGGTGTACTATCCCGGCCACGTCGTGCCCATGCTGCCGTTCGCGCTCAGCCACGGCATCTGCTCGCTGAGTCCCAAGGTCGACCGGCTGACCTTTTCCGCGCTCATGGAGGTGGATGCGGACGGCCGCCGCCACCAGACGCGCTTTGCCAAATCGGTCATCCGCTCCGCGGCGCGCATGACCTACAACAAGGTCAACCGGATCCTCGCGGGCGACGCGGCGCTGCGGCAGGAATACGCCTTCCTCGTCCCGGCGGCCGAGGCGATGAACCAGCTCGCCCACGCGCTGTACAAGCGGCGCATCGAGCGCGGCGCGCTCGAGCTCGAGATCCCGGAAACCGAGATCACGGTCGATGAAAACGGCCAGCCCACCGCCATCCATAACCGGGCGCGCGGGGAGAGCGAAAAGCTGATCGAGGAGTTCATGCTGCAGGCCAACGAAGCGGTGGCGGAATACATGTGCAGGCACGAATACCCGACCGTTTACCGCGTGCACGAAAACCCGGACCCGGAAAAGCTGCGCGTGTTCGCGCAGTTCGCGCGGCCGTTCGGCTACCGCATCGACCCGTCCAAGGCCGAGGACACGGCGCAGTTTCAGGCTGTGCTGCGCGGGGCAAAAAACGACCCCAAGCAGCGCATCCTGCCCACCCTGCTGCTGCGCAGCCTTGCCCGCGCGCGCTATGCGGACGAGTGCATCGGCCACTACGGTCTCAAGGCACGGTTTTATCTGCATTTCACCTCGCCCATCCGCCGCTATCCCGACCTGATCGCCCACCGCATGCTGCAAAAGGCGCTGAGCGGCGAGGCGTTCACGGAAAAGGACAAAAACTGGTGCGAGGATGCGGCGGCGCAGTCCACCACCCGCGAGCAGGCGGCGGACAACTGCGAGCGCGGCATCGACAAGCTGTTCATCGCCGCCTATATGAAGCAGTTCGTCGGCGAGGAGTTTGACGCCGAGGTATCCGGCGTGCAGGCGTTCGGCGTGTTCGCGGCGCTCGAGAACGGCTGCGAGGGCCTGATCCGCGTCGAGCTGCTCGAGGGCGACTATTACCAGTACGACGAGCAGCACATGGCGCTCACCGGCCGCCACACCGGCAAGCGCTTCACGATCGGCACGCCCATCCGGGTCAGGCTGATCGCAGCGAGCGAGGTCACCGGCCAGATCGACTTCGCGCCTGCCGAGGGCACGCTGCCCGTGGCCGACCTGCCGGCCCGTCCCGCCCCGGAGGAGCCGCCCGCGCCGCGCGGCAACCGCGCGCAGCGCCGCCGCGGCGGCAGAGGGCGCGGCGGGTCCCGCAAGGGGAAAAAGCCGCCGACGCGCAAGCGGCGGTGAGGGGGCGCAGCCGCGGGAGGAGGTTCGCCTTCAAAGGCGCAACGTTTGTGCCCGCGCATCGCGGCCGGGAATGCGGCCTCCGCGGCCGCACTGCGGGCAAGAGGGAGACAACCTGCGGTTTTCTCCCTCTTGTCAATCACCCACTTTC
>CALWJG010000099.1 GCA_944380945.1 uncultured Agathobaculum sp.
TGGCGGAGAGTCAGGGATTTGAACCCTGGAGACGCTCATCACGCCTACACGATTTCCAGTCGTGCGCCTTCGACCACTCAGCCAACTCTCCAAGTTCGCCGATCTGCTTCCGCAGAGGACAAAAGATATTATACCCGAAAATCGCCGTGCCGTCAAGCATTTTCTTCGTGTTTTCGTGTTTTTTCTGGCCGCCGCCCCAAACGGCAGCACAGCCGCCCGCCGGTGCCGGCAGGCGGCTGCTTTCCGCTCTTATTTCTGGAACTGCGAGCGCACTTCCATATACTGCACGATCTCCTCGACCACGCCGTCAAAGCCGAGCACGCCGCTGTTGAGCGACAGATCGTAGTTGCGCGCGTCGTACCAGTCCTTGCCGGTGTGGTGCTTGTAGTACTTGGCGCGGTATTCGTCGATCTCCGCGATCTTGCGCACGACCTCCTCCTCGGGCAGCGAGTCGACCAGCATCGCCTGCTCCAGGCAGAAATCCGCGTCCGCGTGCACGAATACGCGCACCACGTCCGGCCGGCCCTTGAGGATGTAGTCCGCGCAGCGGCCGATCATCACGCACGGGCCCTGGTCCGCCAGCTTGCGGATGATCTTCGCCTGATAGTCGAACAGCTCATCGTCGCGCACATAGACCTTGGACGAGTCGCTCGGCAGCGGATAGCTGCTCTTATAGCGCGCCTTGAGGCGGGTGAGCAGGTCGGGCTTGAGGCGCTCATCCGAAAACAGCACCGCGTTGATGCCGCTGTCCTCGGACGCCATGGTGATGATCTCGCGGTTGTAATACGGGATGTGCAGCCGGTCCGCCAGCATCTTGCCCACGGTCTTGCCGCCCGAGCCATACTGCCGGGCAATGGTGATGATATACGGTTTCATACGACCTTCCCCCTTTATTCGCCCAGATATGCTTTCTTGATATCGTCGTCATCCAGCAGGTCGGACGCCTTGCCCGACTTGACGATCTTTCCGGTCTCGAGCACATAGCCGCGGTCCGCGATCGACAGCGCCTTTTTCGCGTTCTGCTCGACCAGCAGCACGGTCGTGCCGGCGGCCGAGACCTCCTGGATGATCTTGAATACCTCGCCCACAAACAGCGGCGACAGGCCCATCGAGGGCTCGTCCAGCAGCAGGATGCGGGGCTTTGCCATCAGCGCGCGGCCCATGGCGAGCATCTGCTGCTCGCCGCCGGACAGCGTGCCGGCGGGCTGGTTTTTGCGCTCCTCCAGACGCGGGAAGCGCTTGTACACCTCGGCGAGCGAATCCTCGATCTCGCCCTTGGGGCGGGTGTAGGCGCCCATGCGCAGGTTTTCGCGCACGGTCAGGCCGGCGAACACGCGGCGGCCCTCCGGCACATGGCTCATGCCCAGCCGCACGATCTCATGGCCGGGCTTTTTCGTGATGTCCTTTCCCTCAAAGGTCACCGTGCCGCCCTTGGAGGGCAGCAGGCCGGTGATCGTGTGCAGGGTGGTGGTCTTGCCCGCGCCGTTCGCGCCGATCAGCGCGACGACCTCGCCCTCGTTTACCTCGAAGGAAACGTCGCGCAGCGCGTGGATCAGGCCGTAATAGACGTTGATATCCTTGACTTCCAGCATTGCCATATGGTTTCCTCCTTCCTTATTCGCCGAGATAGGCCGTGACGACCTCCGGGTTTTTGAGCACCTCTGCCGGCGTGCCCTCGGCCAGCAGGCGGCCGAAGTTGAGCACATACAGGTATTCGCAGATGCCGGATACCAGCTTCATATCGTGCTCGATGAGCAGCACGGTCACGCCGAACCTTTCGCGCACCAGCTCGATGGTCTCCATCAGCTCGCCGGTCTCGTTGGGGTTCATGCCTGCGGCCGGCTCGTCGAGCAGCAGCAGCTTGGGGTCGGTGGCCAGCGCGCGGGCGATCTCCAGCTTGCGCTGCTTGCCGTACGGCAGGTTGGACGCCTGATAGCCCGCCACATTGCCCAGGCCGAATACCTCCAGCAGCTCCATCGCCTTTTCATCCATCTGGCGCTCCTTTTTGCGGTAGCCGCCCAGATGGAACAGGCTCTCGGCCAGCGAGTAGGTGATCTCGTTGTGCAGGCCGGTCTTGACGTTGTCCAGCACGGTCAGGCCGCCGAACAGGCGGATGTTCTGGAACGTGCGCGCCACGCCCAGCCGGCAGATCTCATGCGGCTTTTTGCCGATCAGGTTCTGTCCGTCCAGACGGATGCCGCCGTCGGTCGGGCGGTACACGCCGGTGAGCATGTTGAACACCGTGGTCTTGCCCGCGCCGTTCGGGCCGATCAGGCCGACCAGACCGCCCTTTTCGATTTTCATGGACAGCTCGTCCACGGCGCGCAGGCCGCCGAACGAGATGCCCAGCGAGGTAACTTCGAGCATTGCCATGTCACGCGCCCTCCTTCCCGGACTGCTCCGCTTTTTCCAGCTTTTCCATCTGCTTCATGCCGCGCTTTTCCAGAATGCGCTGCTTGAGCGGGGAGTTGTTGAACAGCATCATGGCGATCAGCAGGATCGCATAGATCAGCATACGGAAATCGCCGACCTCGCGCAGCATCTCGGGCAGCACGGTCAGCAGCGTGGCCGCGATGACCGAGCCCCAGATGTTGCCCAGACCGCCCAGCACGACGAACACCAGAATGAGGATCGAGGTGTTGAAGTCGAACTTGTTGGCCGTGGTCGTGGTGTAGTTCAGGCCGTACAGCGTGCCCGCCATGCCGGCGAACGCCGCCGAGATGACGAACGCCATCAGCTTGTAGCGCGTGGTGGAAATGCCGATCGAATCGGCCGCGATCTTATTGTCGCGCACCGCCATGACCGCGCGGCCCGCGCGGCTGTTGATCAGGTTGAGGATGAGCAGCAGCGTGATCAGCACGAGCACAAAGCCCGAGACAAAGGTGGACAGGCGCGACACGCCGGACACGCCCATCGCGCCGTTGATGATCATTTCGCCGTCCTCGGCCAGCTCAAACCGCTGCTCGAGCAGGCTGAAATGCAGGCCGCTGCTGTCCAGACCGACATAGAGCACGTTGACGATGTTCTTGATGATCTCGCCGAAGGCCAGCGTGACGATGGCGAGGTAGTCGCCCTTGAGGCGCAGCACCGGCACGCCGATGATCACGCCCGCGATCGCGGCGCAGATGCCGCCGATCACGATCGAGACCGCCAGCTGCACCGGCTCGGGCGCGCCCGTACCGGACAGGCAGGTCGCCGCCACGATGCCGGAAAACGCGCCGACCGACATGAAGCCCGCGTGGCCGAGCGACAGCTCGCCCAGAATGCCGACCGTCAGGTTGAGCGACACCGCCATGACCACATAGGCGCAGATCGGCACGAGCAGGCCCTCCAGCAGGCTGGAGACCATGTCCGCCGCCAGCAGCGCCTGCATGACGATAAACGCGATGATGACGATGCCGAACGAGATGATCGCGTCCCGTCCCGCCTTGGTGGCGGCGTATTTCTTCAGTTTCTGCATACTTACCGCCCCCTTACACCTTTTCGCTCACGCGCTTGCCGAGCAGGCCGTCCGGCTTGACCAGCAGCACGATGATCAGCACCGCGAACACGATCGCGTTCTGCAGCTGGGTGGAGATATACGCGCCCGCGAAGATCTCGATCACGCCCAGCAGGATGCCGCCGATGAACGCGCCCGGGATCGAGCCGATGCCGCCGAACACCGCCGCGGTGAACGCCTTGATGCCGGGCATCGAGCCGGTGGTCGGCATCAGGGTCGGGTAGGCCGAGCAGAGCAGCACGCCCGCGATCGCCGCAAGGCCCGAGCCGATGGCAAAGGTCAGCGAGATCGTGGTGTTGACGTTGATGCCCATCAGCTGCGCCGCGCCCTTGTCCTCGGACACCGCGCGCATCGCCGTGCCCGCCTTGCTCTTATTGGTGAACAGGGTGAGCACCACCATGATGATGATGCAGGTCACGACCGTGACGATGGTGACCGGCGCGATGGTCAGCTGCCCGCCGAACAGCGGGATCGGGCTGCCGCCGACGACCGAGGTAAAGCTCTTGGTGCTCGAGCCCCAGATCAGCAGCGCTGCGTTCTGCAGGAAGTAGGAAACGCCGATGGCGGTGATCAGTACGGCCAGCGCCGGCGCCATACGCAGCGGCTTATAGGCCAGCCGCTCGATGACCACGCCCAGCACGGTGCACACCACGACCGCCAGCAGGATGCCGGCCGGCGCAGGCCAGCCGAGGTAGGTCGTTGCGCAGAAGCACATATAGCCGCCGACCATGATGACGTCGCCATGGGCGAAGTTCAGCATCTTGGCAATGCCGTAGACCATCGTGTATCCCAGCGCGATGATCGCATAGATGCTGCCCAGGCTGATGCCGTTGATCAGATGATTCAAAAAGCTCATGGTTTGCAAACACCTCTTATCTTTTTCTGTCCCTTTTCCCCTTGTGGGCTGGGGCGGTGGCTCGGCGGCGGTGGCCAAGCCGTCGCCCCACCCCATAATGGCGAAAAAATGGCGCAAAGGAGGGCCGTTGCATGTTGCTGCAGCGCCCTCCTTTGCTCGCCAATGAGACTTCTTTTCCAATTAGCCCCTCAGCGGGGAAACTCTGTTCTGTGATCCGCGATGCGGGCTCAGTCCATACCGACGTAAGCGCCGTTCTCGATGACCATGCCCTTCGGGCTCTTGGACACCGCACCGTTCTCATCCCAGGTGATGCCCGCGCCGTCGCCGGTCAGGCCGGTGAAGGTGATGGTCGGGAAGGTCTCCATCATCGCGTCGCACAGCTCGGACGCCGACATATCCGGCGTGCAGCCCGCTTCCTCGAGCGCCTGCTTGTAAGCGTAGATGCAGTCGTAAGCGTCCGCCGCGAACTGGTTCGGGGTCTCGCCGTACTTCTCCTTGTACTTGGTGACGAAGTTGACCGTCGCCTCGTCGGTCGCGTCCGCGTTGAACGGGGTCAGCAGCATGACGCCCTCGGCCAGGCTGGTGTCAAAGTTCTCAACCGCCAGGATGCCGTCCATGCCGTCCACGCCGAACACCTTGGGCGCATAGCCCATCTGGTTGGCCTGCGTCAGGATCAGGGACGCCGGGGTGTAGTAGATCGGCAGGAACAGCAGGTCCGCGCCCGCAGCCTTGCAGGCGTTGAGCTGTACCGAGAAATCGTTCTGCGTATCCGTGGTGAAGGTCTCCTCCGTCACGATCTCCAGGCCCTTGACGCCGGCTTCCTCTACAAAACGGTCGCGGATGCCGACCGAGTAGACCTCGTCGCTCTGGTAGATGATGCCGATCTTGGTGCCGAGCTTCTGGTCCGCGATATAGTCCGCGGCAGCCAGACCCTGGTTCGGGTCGGTGAAGCACATCTGGAACACCACGTCGTTGTCCTTGATGTTCGCCTCAGAGGAAGCGGACGGGGTCAGCGCGAAGATGTGGTCCTCCTCGTGCAGCGGAGCGATCGCCTCGCCCGGCTTGGAGGTCACCGCGCCCAGCGAAAGCTGCATGCCCCAGTCCTTGAGCGCCGCATAGGCGTTGGTCGCAAGGTCAGCCTGGCCCTGATCGTCCTCAAAGTGCACTTCGAACTGAATGTCGCCGCCCTCGGCGTTGATCTCCTCCGCCGCGAGCTCGGCTGCGTTCTTGACCGCGTTGCCGTAAATGGCCGCGTTGCCGGTCAGCGGCGAAGTACCGCCGATCTTAAACGCAGTGCCGGTGGCCGTGCTCTCATCCGCACCGCCGTTGTCCGTGGCGGCATCGTCCGAAGCACCGCCGCCGCAGCCTGCCAGCGTGCCGACCAGCATCACGCCGGCCAGAAGCATACTCAGACTTCTTTTCATGGTTATCTTCTCCTTTACTTGATAATCTCCCCGTTCCCCAATCTGTATGGGAAGCGTCCGGATTATTTTCCTATTATACTACCGTTTTGCCCCTCCCGTCAGGCTTTTTTTCATGTTATGACCAATTTCAGGCAAACTACCGATTATCTTTTGCACAACATCACAAATTTTGTGCTTTCTTCCGAAAAACATTTGTCCGCCGCGCAGGGATTGCTGCACCGCCCCGCCCCCGCGCAGTATGCCCTTCATCCCGCGCCCTCCC
>CALWJG010000100.1 GCA_944380945.1 uncultured Agathobaculum sp.
TGGAGCGGCTGACGAGGCTCGAACTCGCTACCTCCACCTTGGCAAGGTGGCGCTCTACCAGATGAGCTACAGCCGCAGATATGACCGCGCAGAAAGCGCAGTATTTGAAATGGAGCGGCTGACGAGGCTCGAACTCGCTATCACACCCCACAAAAGCAAGCTTTTGCGGGGACCCCGTACCTCGATTACAAACAAGGTTCCGGTAGCGACCCTCACTGGCTGCCACGCCGCAAGCGTTTGCTCAATGAAAAGTTTGGAGCGGCTGACGAGGCTCGAACTCGCTACCTCCACCTTGGCAAGGTGGCGCTCTACCAGATGAGCTACAGCCGCATATTATCACGCCGGAGTACCAACGCGATAATTATTATATCAAAGGGCATATATATTGTCAAGGTAAAATGTGAAATTGCGGTAAAGTTTTTTCAGCGCTTCCGGTGCCATGCGCGCAGGCAAACAATCAGGTACAAAACCAGCGTCACAGGGAGAAGGAGCAAAGACGAAACAGTGAACTTGTGCGCAAGGATATGCAGCAGTATCGAGGAAGCCCAAAAGCAGGGCATAAGTGCCAGCGAGAAAATATTGCAGCGCCAATAGCGGGTGCGCCATTCTTGTGAGCCGTCCGGGTCGTGCGGCCGGATCGAACTGCACAGGCCGAGGAAAAGCGCGCACATGCCGATTTGAATGAACAGGCCGGCGATGATCGGAATGTGATAGTATGTTTGCTGCCAAAGATCATAGAGCATCAGCGCTGCGCCGAAAACATTGCCGCCTATCGTCAGATTCAGCAGCATAGGCGCGCCGCGCAGCATCTCCGCAACCGAGGGTACGCCGCCGGGGGCGGGGGAGGGATCCGACTGCGGCTCGATGTCCCGCAGCAGCCAGTCGGTCGTGACCTCAAAATACTCCGCCAGCGCGATCACCTTGGCCGTGTCCGGCGTGGCCTCGTTGGTCTCCCATTTGCTGACCGCCTGCCGCGATACGCCCAGCGTGATCGCCAGCTCCTCCTGCGACAGGCCGCGCTTTTTGCGCAGGTCGATGATCTTTTCTCCAAGCGTCATGTTCTGTTACCTCCTTGCTTGATGGCCATATTTTAACGGAAAACCGGTTTGCAGGCCACCAAGTTGGGCTGGAAATCCCGCAACCTGCGGTTGCAAAAGGAAAAACGGCGCGTTTTTCTGCAAAACACGCCGTTTGGGTGGCTCAATAGCCGAGCGCCTCGCCGATCAGCACGACCTCGCATTTTTCCATGCCGAGCGGCGGCCCCATGTGGATGGCCATGGCGCGGCAGATGCGCGCGGGGCTCTTGCAGTCGTGGCATTTGCCGTCCGCCGCGCAGGGCGTTTTGACGCCCAGACGCTTGGCGTTCAGCGGCGCGGCGACATTGCGCGCGCGCTCGACCGCGCTTGCCAGATCGGGGCACAGCTTGTTGACGCCGCACACAAAGATGCACTGCTTGGGGCCGAACAGCGTCGCGGAGACGCGGTTGCCCGTGCCGTCGATGTTGACGATCTCGCCGGTCTCGCTGAGCGCGTTGGCCGAGGAGAGGTAGATATCCGGCTTCTGGAAATACTCGCCCTTGCGCACCCAGTGCCAGTGCACCGCGGTGCCGTACCGGAACGCATCCGGGAAGCCGAGCGCCTGCAGCGTCATCGATCCGCCGAGCGAGACCGACTTGCCCGCGCAGACGTCCGTCAGATAGGCGCGCGCCTCGGCGGCGGTCGGGAAGTAGGTAAAGGCAAAGCCGCGGCCGGTGAACGCCTTGCAGATCGCGTCCACATTGAGCATGCCGTTTTCAAACAGGGTCAGCAGCTCCGCTGCGGACGAGACCACCGTGTCCGCCCCGGCCTGCCGGAGCTCTTCCGCCGAACGGAAGCCCCAGGTCACGCCGACCGCGGTCAGACCGGCGTTTTTCGCGGTCTGGATATCGACCGCGCTGTCGCCGATGTACAGCGTCGTGTCGGGGTCGCCGCCCAGCTCGTGCAGCAGCTGGAGCGTGCTGGTCGGGTCGGGCTTGCGGGGCACGCCCGGCCGCTCGCCGTAGGTGACCTGCACCAGATCGCCGAAAAAGTGGCGGATCAGGCCCTTGGCGGCCACGTCGTACTTGTTGGACAGCACACCGACCGAAACATCCGCCCGTTTGAGCGCCTTGAGCAGCGGTATGATGCCGTCATACGGCTGGGTGCGGTTCATCATGCGCTGGTTGTAGGCCGTGCGGAATTCGTCAAGGCAGATGTCGAGCATCTGCTCGGTGCACTTGTCCTCCGGGATGCACTGCCGGATCAGGTTGCGCACGCCGTTGCCCACGCGCACGCGGGTCTGCTCCTCGGTCACGGCGGGGAAGCCGTGGCGCAGCATGGCGCAGTTGACGCTGTCGCACAGGTCGCCCAGCGTGTCCAGCAGCGTGCCGTCCAGATCAAAAATGGCTGTTTGAATTTTCATGCTATCGCTGTCCTTTATCTTGTCACAGATGTGCGGGTCTTACCGCATATAGGTTTTGGTGATCTCGCCCAGCATGGAGGAGACCGTCGGGTTGAGCGCCTCCTTGCGCACGCGCCAGCGCCAGTTCTTGCCGCCGATGGTCGCAGGGGTGTTCATGCGCGCGTCCGCGCCGAGCGAGAGCAGGTCCTGCAGGGTGGTCATCGCGATGCGCGCGGGCGAGGCCCATACGCTCTTGATCGCGCTCCAGCCCATGGCCTCGCTGTGCGAGGTGCGCAGGTAGCGGTAGGCGAACTGCTTTTCCGGCTCGGTGCACAGGTCCATGATCTGCTCGCACACGGTCTGCGAGTCGTGGGTCGAGGTATAGACGATGCTGTTCGGCACATAGTTGTGCGGCAGGTGTTCGTTGTCCTCATCCGGCGTAAAGCCGAAGATCAGCACCTTCATGCCCGGGAAGCCGCTCTCGGCGAGCAGCGCGCGCACCTCGTCGGTCTGCACGCCCAGATCCTCCGCGATCAGCGGGACGGGGCCGAGCGCCTTCTCCATGGCCTCGAACAGCTCCATGCCCGGGCCCTTGCGCCAGTGGCCGTTGATGGCGGTCTCCTCGGTGGCCTTGACCTCCCAGTAGGCGGCAAAGCCGCGGAAATGGTCGAGACGGATGACGTCGAACAGCGCCATGTTGCTCTTCATGCGCCAGATCCACCAGGCGTAGCCCTCGGCGCGGTGCGCCTCCCAGTCATAGACCGGGTTGCCCCACAGCTGGCCGGTGGCCGAGTAATAGTCGGGCGGCACGCCCGCCACCAGCTTGGGGCTGCGGTCGGCCTTGAGCTTGAACAGCGTCGGATGCGTCCACACGTCTACCGAGTCGGCGGAGACGTAGATCGGGATGTCGCCGATGATCCGGATGCCCTTTTCGTTGGCATAGGCGCGCAGCGCCTTCCACTGCTTGAAGAAGATGTACTGCAGGAAGATGCGGAAGTCGATCTCGTCCCGCAGCTCCTCGGTGACCTTTTTGAGCGCCGCGGGCTTGCGGTCGCGCACCGCCTTCTCCGGCCACATGTAGACCGGCATGTGGTGGTACTTCTCCTCCTTGAGCGACATGAACAGCGCATAGTCCGGCAGCCACTCGGCGTTTTCTTCGGTGAATGCGTCGATCTCAGCGCGCATTTTCTCGTCCACGCGGCTGAACGCCTTGCGGAACAGCGGCCAGCGGGTGTCCGCCAGCTGCTCGAAGTCCGCCTCGTCCGGCGAGGACTGGAAATCGCCCGCGCGGACCTCGGCCTCGGTCAGCAGGCCGTCCTCGACCAGCAGGTCGAGATCGATCAGATACGGGTTGCCCGCCGCGGTGGAAAAGCACTGGTACGGCGAGTCGCCGAAGCCGGTGTGGCCGAGCGGCAGCACCTGCCAGTAGGTCTGGTGCGCGTCGGCGAGGAAATCGACAAAGTCGTAAGCGGCCTTGCCCATGGTGCCCACGCCGTGCGGCGAGGGCAGTGAAGTGACGTGCGCAAGCACGCCGCTGGAACGTTTGAACATGCTTCTCTTCCCCCAATTCAATATACATTCCCTATTATAGCACACATCGACCGATTTCCCAAACATTTTCTCGCCGCGGGCGGCGCGCGGCAGCCCAAAGACAGTCCTTGCAATCAGGCCCCTGTCACGCTATAATAATAGGGCTGAAAAACCGAAAAAAGGGGAATAACCACGCATGAGAATGCGCAAAAAGAAAAATCTGGACGTGCGCTTTGCCGCCTGCGCGGATGTGATGGCCTTTGAGCCGCAGGAAAAGCGCGGCAAGTGGCGCGCGCTGTTCGGCAACGACCATCCGCTGCATCTGGAGATCGGCTGCGGCAAGGGGCGCTTTGCCATCGGCATGGCCGAGCAGCATCCGGACGTCAACTTCATCGCGGTCGAGCGGGAGGAGGGCGCGCTCATCATGGCGGCCGAGCGCTGCCAGCAGCACCCGCTGCCCAACCTGCGGTTCGTGTCGTTTGACGCGGCCGAGCTGCGCGAGGTGTTCGCGCCCGGCGAGATCGACCGCATCTATTTGAATTTTTCCGATCCGTGGCCGCCCAACCGCCAGCGCAAGCGCCGCCTGACCTGGCGCGCCTATCTGGAGGTGTACGATGAGATCCTCCGCCAGCAGGGCGACCTGTGGTTCAAGACCGACAACCAGCGCTTTTTCGAGTGGACGCTCGCGGAGATCTGCCAGTTCGGCTGGCTCATCCAGAATATCTCGCTCGATTTGCACCACTCGGATTTCGAGGGCAATGTGATGACCGAGTACGAGGAGAAATTTTCCTCCGAAGGCGCGCGCATCTACCGGCTGGAGGCGCGCCGCCGCCTGCCGGAGTTCCTGCGGAAGTAAAACAAAACGAAAAGCGGCTGCAAAGACTCTCGATTGAACCTACAGTTTCAATCGAATGGGATGTACCGAGCATACGCTCGGATACATCCAAACGGGACAAAAGTTCCGACTGGCGAAACTTTTGTCCCGACTGGTATAAAATCCGAGGTTCTTGCCCCCGGATTTTATGAAAGCAGCGGCTCCACCGCTGCTTTCTATTTGAATGCGCGCTGCGGCGCGAGGACTTTTTCGACAAGCTGAAGCGGCTGCAAAGCCGCTTTTTGCGTGCAGGGACGCGTCCGTGGGGCCATGGCACAGGAACGGCTGAAATTGGTTCTTGACATATGCCGAAAACGTGCTATGATAGAGATAGTAACCGGCATATGCCGAAAATAAAACGGAGGCGTTATTCCATGAAGATCGCAGTCACCTATGAGGATGGGCAGGTATTCCAGCATTTCGGCCATACCGCCCAGTTCAAACTATATGAAGCGCAGGACGGCAAAATTCTCTCGTCCAAGGTCGTGGATACCAACGGCAGCGGCCACGGCGCGCTGGCGGGCTTCCTCGCGGCGCAGGGCGTGGACACGCTGATCTGCGGCGGCATCGGCGGCGGCGCGCAGATGGCGCTGGCCGAGGCGAACATCCGCCTGCTGGGCGGCGTGCAGGGCAGCGCGGACGCTGCGGTCGAAGCGTTCCTGTCCGGCTCGCTGGCCTATGACCCGAACGTGCATTGCGACCACCATGACCACCACGGCGAAGGGCACGACTGCGGCTCGCACGGCGACCATCACTGCGGCGGCCACTGCCACGGCTGAGCCATGCCCCGGCCGAAAAAATGCCGCCGGGTGTGCGGCCTGCCCGCGTGCCGGGAATTTGCCCCGCGGGGCATGGGCTGCACGGATGAGGCGGTCACGCTCGGGCTGGATGAATACGAGGCGATCCGCCTGATCGATCTCGAGGGCATGCAGCAGGAGCAGGCGGCGGCGCAGATGGGCGTGGCGCGCACGACCGTGCAGGCGATGTACAATGCCGCGCGGCGCAAGCTCGCGGACTGCATCGTGAACAGCAAAGCGCTGCGCATCGAGGGCGGCGACGTTCAGGTGTGCGAGCGGCACGCGGCCTGTCCGCGGCGCGGCTGCTGCGGACGGCATGCCTGCGAAAAAAATGCGCCGGAAGGGAAGTAAACCGTTCCGGCGCAGACAAAAATGTTGAGCATGCAAACACCGGAAAGGGAAG
>CALWJG010000101.1 GCA_944380945.1 uncultured Agathobaculum sp.
TTTTTTCAAAAGTCAGAGCGCGCTCACGCCGCTGCTCCTCCTTTCCGAAAAAGGTCACGCTCGCGCCGCCTGTTCGCTTGCAAGCGCGCTCACAACGGCTTTGGCTCGCTGCCAACCTTTTTCGGGCGAAACGCGCCGCGGGGTGTTTTCATATCAATACATCACAGTCCGCAGACAGCGCAAAGGCGGCGGAACGCATCACATGCGTTCCGCCGCCTGTTTTTTTGGGTTTCTGCCGCCGCGCTCACCCGATGGTGACCGCGACCTTCATCACGCCGTCCCGCCGTCCCTCGAACAGGGCGTAGGCCGCGTCGATCTCCGAAAGGGGGAAGATATGCGTGATGAGCGGGGTGGTGTCCAGCTCGCCCGCCGCGATCAGGCGCAGGATCTCCGCGCAGTCGCAGCCGTCCACGCCGCCGGTCTTGAAGGTCAGGTTTTTGCCGTACATCTCGGGCAGGGGCAGGGTCTGCGGCCGGTCGTACAGCGCCACAATGGTCACGACCGCGTTGGGCCGCGCGCACTCCCACGCGAGGCGGAAGCTGTCCTCCGTGCCGCCGGCCTCGAGCACCGCGTCCGCGCCGCCGTGGGCGCTGTTGTGCCGCACGAACTCGGCCGCGTGCGCGGGCGAGACCGTGAGCACATCCGGAAAATGCTCCTGCACGAACTGCCGCCGCAGCGGGTCGGGCTCGCACACGATCACCCGTCGGGGCTGCCGCAGCAGCACGCACAGCAGCGTGCAGATGCCGGTCGGTCCCGCGCCGAGCAGCAGCACGGTGTCCGTGGGCCGGATCTCGGCGATGCGCGCCGCCCAGTAGCCGGTGGCGAGCACGTCGCCCACGAACAGCGCCTGCCGGTCGGACACGCTCTCCGGGATGACGTTCAGCCCCTGGTCGGCATAGGGCACGCGGACGTATTCGGCCTGGCCACCGTCGATGCGGCAGCCGAGCGCCCAGCCGCCCTCGGGGTCGGTGCAGTTGTTGACATAGCCGTGTTCACAGAAAAAGCAGTGCCCGCAGAAGGTCTCGACGTTGACGGTCACGCGGTCGCCGGGCTTGACCGTGCGCACGGCCGCGCCCACCTGTTCGACCACGCCGACCATCTCATGCCCGACCGTTATGCCGGGCACGGCGCGGGGCACCGAGCCGTGCTTGATATGCAGGTCGCTGGTGCAGATGCTCGCGAGCGTGACGCGCACGATCGCGTCCCGCGGGTCGCGCAGGACGGGCTTGGGCTTGTCCAGCAGGGCAAAATGCCCGGGTTCCACATAGGTGTAAGCAAGCATATTTCACGGCTCCTTCCGGTTTCCTTTATTATATTGCACGCGCGGGGCAAAGTCAATTCCGGCGCCGCGGGCGCGCGCAAAACAAAAAGCAGCGGCTTTGCCGCTGCTTTTATTGCATCCGATTGGGCTGCACCCGTGGTTCGGGGCGGGTGCGCGCTTACTTGGCGTAATCCACCGCGCGCGTCTCGCGCACCATGTTGACCTTGATCTGGCCGGGGTAATCCAGCTCGTCCTCGATCTTTTTGGCGATGTCGCGGGCCAGCATGACCATCGCGTCGTCCGACACCTTTTCCGGATTGACGATGATGCGGATCTCGCGGCCGGCCTGGATCGCGTAGGAGCTTGCGACGCCGGGCGTCTCGTTGGCGATGCCCTCGAGCTTTTCCAGACGCTTGATGTAGTTCTCCAGATTCTCACGCCGCGCGCCCGGCCGTGCGGCCGAGATCGCGTCCGCCGCCTGCACCAGGCAGGCGATGATGGTCTTGGCCTCCACGTCGCCGTGGTGCGCCTCGATCGCGTGAACGATCTGCGGGGATTCCTTGTACTTGCGGGCGAGATCTACGCCGATCTGCACATGGCTGCCCTCGACTTCGTGGTCGATCGCCTTGCCGATGTCGTGCAGCAGGCCGGCGCGGCGCGCAGGCACCGGGTCGAGCCCGAGCTCGCTGGCCATCATGCCGGCGATGTGCGCCACCTCGATCGAGTGCTGCAGCACGTTCTGGCCGTAGCTCGTGCGGTAGCGCAGGCGGCCGAGGATCTTGACCAGCTCGGGATGGATGCCGTGGATGCCGGTCTCGAACGTCGCGCGCTCGCCCTCGGATTTGATGATCTGGTCCACCTCGCGGCGGGACTTTTCGACCATTTCCTCGATGCGGGCGGGATGGATGCGGCCGTCCACGATCAGCTTTTCAAGCGCCAGGCGCGCCACCTCGCGGCGCACCGGGTCGAACGAGGACAGCGTGATCGCCTCGGGCGTGTCGTCGATGATCAGGTCGACGCCGGTCAGCGTCTCGAGCGTGCGGATGTTGCGGCCCTCGCGGCCGATGATGCGGCCCTTCATCTCATCGTTGGGCAGCGGCACGACCGAAACGGTCGCTTCGGAAACATGGTCCGCCGCGCAGCGCTGGATGGCGGTCGAGATGATCTCGCGGGCGGTCTGCTCGCTCTCGTCCTTGAGGCGCTGGTTGATCTCGCGCAGCTTGACCGCCGCGTCGTGCGTGGCCTCGGCCTCGATCGAGGCGACCAGCATCTCGCGCGCCTCGTCGCGGGTCATGCTGGCGATGTGCTCGAGCTTTTCGAGCTGCTCGGCCCGGATGCGCTCGAGCTCTTCCTTTTCCTTCTGGGTGGCCTCGAGCTGGCGGTTGAGTTCTTCATTCTTGCGGTCGAGCGTGTCGCTCTTCTTGTCCAGCGCTTCCTCGCGCTGGATCAGGCGGCGCTCGAGCTGCTGGGTCTCATTGCGGCGCTCCTTGAGCTCGCGGTCGGCCTCGGTGCGCTGCTTGTGGATCTCGTCCTTGGCTTCGAGTATGGATTCGCGCTTTTTGGTCTCACCGGCCTTGATGGCCTCGTTGATGATGCGGGTCGCTTCGGTCTCTGCCGAGCCGATCTCTTTTTCCGCAACGCTTTTGCGATACTGGAAGCCGACGACAACGCCCACAACGAGACACACGATACCGGCGATGATCGGTATGATGATATCCATTGTCTGGTGTGTCCTCCCTGTTTTGTAAAATAGTTCATGCGGCGCGGCTGCGCCATGGCAATACCGCATGCCCCGTCAGAGAGCGGACACGGGCGGATGCTGTTCGGATATGCGCGTTTTTTATCAAATATGCCGGGTGAATGGACGATATATTGCAAAAACCGGGCAAAGTCCGGATAACAAAGGCCCGCGAAACGCTGCCGGCGCGGCGGAACGGTGATGCCGGAGGTTATAATGCCCCTTGAAAAAAGCCGTGTGCAAATCATGCACAGGCCATATTACAGCAGGTATTATACTATCCATAATTGTAAAGCCTGTTGGGCAAACTGTCAAGAAAAACAGCGCTGCCGCTGGACAGATTTTGGCGTTTTTTGAGAACCGCGCCGGGCCGCCCTTGTGGAGCAGGCCGCGATTTGATATAATAGGCGAATAACGGACGCGGGCGCGGGCGCCAAAAAAACCGCCGCGCACGCGCTTCGGATCCCCACAGGAGGAAACCGCCATGCACGAGTCCATGCGCCGTGTGCAGCACGGCCCATTCCTTTATTATACCTGCAGCCGCCTGCCCGTGCGGCACGCGTTCACGACCAGATTCGGCGGCGTGAGCACCGGCCACTGCGAAAGCCTCAACCTCGGCTTCAACCGCGGGGACGAGGAGGCCAATGTGCGCGAAAACTACCGCCGTCTGGCGGCGGAGACCGGCGTGGACGAAACGCGCTTTACGCTGACAAAGCAGATCCACGAGAGCGAGGTCTCGGTCGTGACCGAGGACAAGGTGGGCATGGGCCTGCACCGGCCGATGGCGTGGCAGTCGGACGCGATCGTCACCGCGCTGCCGGACACGCCGCTTATCGGCTTTTATGCGGACTGCGTGGTCACCCTGCTGTACGACCCCGCGACCCGCACCGCGGGCGTGTGCCACTCCGGCTGGCGCGGCATGGCGGCGGGCATTTTGCCCAAGGCCGTCAGCGTGATGGAGGCGCAGCTCGGCGCCCGGCGGGACAGCCTGATCGCCGTGCTCGGCCCGTCCATCCGGCAGGAGTGCTTTGAGACCGACGCGGACGTGCCCACGGCCATGGAGCAGCAGCTGGGCGCGCTCGTGCGGCCGTATATCGCGGAAAAGGGCGTCAAGTTCCATGTGGACCTGCAGGGCATCGGCGTCAAGCTGCTGGAGGACGCCGGCCTGCGGCCGGAAAACGTGATCGACAGCGGCATCTGCACCATGTGCCGCAGCGACGAGTTCTGGTCGCACCGCAAGACGCACGGCGTGCGCGGGGTGCAGGGCGCCATGATCTGCCTGTAACGGAAAGGGAGTTCCGGTTTTGAAACAATGGAAAAAACGCGCGCTCGCCGCGCTGCTGGCCGGGCTGGCCGCGCTCACCGCGGCGTGCAGCGCGCCGGGCGAGCCGGGCGAGCAGGAGCCGGTGGACAACGTCAAGGTGTCGGACGCCTACTTCGGCCTGGCCTGGTACCAGAACGGCACGCTCAACCCCGTGCTGGACAATACGGACATCAACCGCGTGCTGTGCGAGGCGCTGTATGAGGGCCTGTTCGAGGTGACGAACAACTTCACCGCGGAAAACGTGCTCTGCGAGAGCTATGAGGGCGACGGCGAGACCTTCACCTTCACCCTGCGGGAGGGCGTCACCTTCTGGTCGGGCGCGCCGCTGACCGCGGCCGACGTGGCCGCGAGCCTGGAGGCCGCGCGCACGAACGAGGCCTCCCCCTATTACAACCGCCTGACCGAGGTCTCCTCGATCCGCGCCGTGGGAACCAACCGGGTGCGCATCGAGCTGACCTCGCCCAATGTCAACTTCCCCCGCCTGCTCGACATCCCGATCTACCGGGAGGGCTCGGCGGACAGCGGCAGCTTTGCCGACGGCACCGGCCCGTACCAGCCGGTCGAGAACGAGAACGGCTGGACGCTCGAGGCCAACGAGAGCTGGCACGGCGGCTTCCTCGGCTCGATCCGCCATATCACGCTCGTCGTGCTGACGCGGGCGGACGCGGCCATGTCCAGCTTCCAGACGGGCGACGTGTCGCTCATGCGCGCGGCGCGCATCGACCCCGACCCGCCCAACGTCGGCGGCTCGGTCGATACCGTGCAGAGCGCGGGCGCGGCGCTGCACTATCTGGGCTTCAACCACGAAAACGAGCTGCTGGCGAACGCCGGGGTGCGGCGCGCGCTCAGCGCGGCGCTCGACCGGCAGAGCCTGTGCGAGGCCTCGCTGCAGACCTTTGCCGACCCCGCGGTGCTGCCGGTCAACCCGCAGCCCGCGGACAGCAGCCTGACGGTCAACCTGTCCGCCGACCCCGAGGGCGCGGCCAATCTGCTGCGCGAAGCGCTGTCCGGCGACCCGGAGGAGGACGGCAGCGGGGACGCGGACGAGGATTATGATGCGGACTCGTCCGGGGACTATGAAGAAGACCCCTACGAAGACGATGACGGGGATTCGTATGAGGATTACGAAGAAGATCCGTCCGGGGATGATGAGGCGTATGACGAGGACGCCTACGGGGACGACGAGGATTCCTACGGGGACGACGAGGACTCCTATGAGGACGGTACGGACAGCGATACGGACACCGTGCTGTCCATCCGCCTGCTGGTCAATTCGGACAATGCGTTCAAGGCGGCGGCCGCCGACCAGATCGCGGCCTCGTGGAACGCGCTGGAGGGCGTGCGCGTCACGGTGGACAAGCAGCCGTACGAGACCTTCCTCTCCATGCTGCAGTCGGGCGACTTTGACGTGTACTACGGCGAGACCCAGCTCACCGCGGACTTTGACCTGCGGCCGCTGCTCAGCGAGGGCGGCAGCCTGAACTACGGCGGCTACGCCGGCGAGGCGGTCTCCTCCGCGATCGCGGCGGCGCGCAGCGGCGAAAACGTGATCGGCTTGTACCAGACGCTGCTGCAGGAGATGCCGATCGTGCCGCTGGCGTTTGAAAACGGGCAGATCATCCTGCGCAAGGGCCTGATCGACAACTACCAGCCCGCGCCGTACAATGCGTTCGCGGATCTGGAAACGTGGACCTC
>CALWJG010000102.1 GCA_944380945.1 uncultured Agathobaculum sp.
GCGATCAACGTACCGTATGGCACGCTTTCCACCCTGATGACCCGCTCCTCGCACGAGCGCGACCTGCTGTCGGTCATTCGCATGGGTCTGTCGCCCTTTGGCAAGATCATCGCGGTGACATTTACACTGCCGATCGTCAAGATGGTCGGCAATGATCAGGCAGCCTGGATCAAGGTCATGAGCGTATGGTGCATCATCGCTGTCATCCTGCTCGCAATCTGCTTTGTGCGCTGTAAGGAAACAGTCAGCTTTGAGGCGCAGCAGAATGCGCAGCCCAAGGTCACAGCCGGCCGCAGCCTGAAGGCGCTGCTCGGCAACCCCTACTTCTGGGCGACACTCATCCTGTGGGCGGTCACCTGCATTCACACCACCATTATCGGCACCGACCTGCCGTATTACTGCAAATATGTGCTCGGCAACGACGAGCTGTACAGCTTTATTTACACCGCAGAGATCGTCGCGCTGATTGTCGGTGCGTTTGCCTGTCCGGTGCTGCTGCGCAAGTTCAACAAGCGCGACCTGTCGCTGATCGGCTGTATCGTTGTGGTTGTGGCGCAGGCACTCATTCTGGTCAACCCAACGAGTTTCACCTGGCTGATGGCGATGACCATCATCCGTTCGCTCGGCCAGGCCCCGCTGACCTCTGTCGTGTTCGGCATGATGGGCGACGTGGTCGAGTACGGCCAGTGGAAGAGTCACATCCGGCAGGAAAGCCTGATCTTCGGCGCGGGTTCGCTGGGCTTCAAGGTTGGCACCGGCATCACCAGCGTCATCATGACTGCACTGCTCGAGGGCGCGGGCTTCCTCAGCTCGACCACCGGCGGCGCGGCGCAGCCTGATTCTGCTCTGGGTATGATCTCGAACATCTTCCAGTGGGGGCCGATCCTCATCTGGGCGGTCGCGATCATCGTGCTGGTGTTCTACAAGCTGGATAAGATCTACCCGAATATCATGAAGGATCTGGCCGAGCGCGAAGCGCGCGGCGAAATGTAAAGGAGGAGCGCTATGCTCAAGCTTGGTTACAACGAAGCGACCTGCAAGGAAAATTCCTGCGTGGAAAAGGATCTCGAGCTGTGCGAGAAGTACGGCTACGACTATATCGAGCTTCGCCTCGATATGCTCAAGGAATATTTTAAGACGCACACGATCGAGGATCTCAAGGCGTTTTTCGCAAAGAGCCATTTGAAGCCCTTTGCCTTCAACTCCATCGAGAATATCAACTTCTGCACGCCGGAGGAATGGAAGGCGCTGGTCGAACTGTTCACCTTCGGCTGCGAGGTGGCGCAGCAGATCGGCAATCCGTACATCATTGTCGTACCGACCGTCACGAACGAGATCTGCACCAAAAACGAGCAGGAGGTGTTCGAGGACTCGGTCAAGGTGTTAAACGAGCTGGCCGACATCGCCGAGCCCTACGGCGTCAAGCTGTCCTTCGAGCCGATCGGCGACCGCAGGTGGTGCTGCAACAGCGTGCGTCAGGCGCTCGAGATCGTGCAGGCGGTAAACCGCGACAGCGTCGGTTTGACCGTGGACTGCATCAACGTCTATCTGCATGATAAGTGCGCGGATGTGGACTTTATCCGCAAGGTTCCCAAGGACAAGCTGTTCGTGTTCCACATCAACGACTGCGAGGACCTGCCGCTCGGCATCCTTGACCACTGCCACCGCCTGATGCCCGGCCTGGGCGCGATCCCGGTGCAGGCGGTCGCAGACGCGGTCAAGGCTGTGGGCTATGACGGCCCGGCCTGTCTCGAGCTGTTCCGCCCGGAATACTGGGCCATGGACGCGGAGGACGTCATCAGGCTGGGTGCCGAAACCACCCGTCCGTTCCTGTAATCGCAGGATATTCAAAAAACTTTCCTCTGCGTCCCGCCGGCACCTGCCGGAGGGACGCAGGGGAAAGCATATCCAGCATACGGATAAAACGCGGATTGGCGGACGTTCCGGGGCGTTTTCAGGACAAATGCGGATTTTTTATATAAACCAAGATGTTAAAAGAAAATCCGCCGCAGACCTGTTAAACTGAAAGCACCAAAGAGAGGAACGGACCTCACACCGCACGAAAGGAAGGAAAAAGACATGCTTGACCCCAAGAAAGTAAAAATCGGTATTGCCCCGATCGCCTGGACCGAAGACGACATGCCCGAGATGGGCGCGGAGAACAGCTTTCTCCAGACCATCAGCGAGATCGCGCTGAGCGGCTATGTTGGCACCGAGATCGGCTGCCAGTATCCCCGCGACCCCGCCATCCTGAACCGTGAGTTCGGCCGCCGCGGCATCTCCGCCATCACGGCGTGGATCAGCACCTATCTCAACGAGCAGCCGCTGTGGTGGAACGAGCGCGCGTTCGTCGACCACATGAACTTCTTAAAGTCCATCGGCGCGACCGTCATCAACACCTCGGACCAGTCGTTCTCCATCCAGCACCAGTGGAACACCCCGCTGAAGAACAAGAAGGTGCTGAACGACGACGAGTGGGAAGTGCTCACCAAGGGCCTCAACCACCTCGGCAAGATCGCCTATGACAGCGGCATGAAGATCGTCTACCACCACCATATGACCACCACCGTGCAGACGACCGCTGAGATCGACCGCATGCTCGCCATGACCGATCCCAAGTACGTCAGCATGATCTACGACACCGGTCACCTGACCTTCTCCGGCGAGGATCCGATCGAGATCCTCAAGAAGCACCACGACCGCATCGGCCATGTCCATCTCAAGAACGTACGCAAGCCCGCGATGGACAAGTGCTACGCGGAGAACAAGAGCTTCCTGCGCTCCATTCCGGAAGGCGTATTCACCGTACCGGGCGATCCGGAGGGCTGCGTAGACTTCCCGACCGTGTTCAAGCTGCTCGATGAGTATAACTACGAGGGCTGGCTGGTCGTCGAGGCCGAGCAGGATCCGGCCAAGGCCAATCCGCTCGACTACGCCCGCATGGCGCGCGCTTACGTCAAGGAGCACACCGGTCTTTGAGAAAAGCGTAAAAAGCAACTGCACAATCGTTCCTATATTTCACTCTTAATTGCATCAAAGGAGAGCATACCTATGAAAAAGCTGAAAATCGGCATCATCGGTGTCGGCCGTCTGGGCTATGAGCACGCCTGCAACATTGCAAACCGCGTTCCGGGCTCTGAGCTGGTCGCGATTGCGGACGCAAACTTCGACCGCGCCAAGCAGGTCGCGGAGGAGCTGGGCGTGACCGCAGTGTACAGCGATCCCAAGGCGCTGTGCGAGGATCCCAATGTTGAGGCTGTTGCGATCATCACCAACACCGCATCCCATGTGGAGATGATCAAGCTCGCCATGGACGCCGGCAAGCATGTGTTCTGCGAAAAGCCGCTGGCGGACACGGTCGAGAAGTGCAAGGAGGCCGAGAAGATCATCGCAGCTCACCCGGACCTGATCTTCATGCTGGGCTTCATGCGCCGCTATGACCACTCCTATCAGGTGGCCAAGAAGAAGATGGAGAACGGCGACATCGGCGACGTCATTCTGGTCCGCTGCTACTCGCAGGACCCGATCTCGATCATCGAGGGCACGCTGGAATACGCACCGCGTTCGGGCGGCCAGTTCATCGATATGTCCATCCATGACTTTGACCTGATCCGCTGGCTGACCGGCTCCGAGCCCAAGAAGCTGTGGGCGATCGGCGGCTGCTATGAGTTCAAGCAGTACAAGGATTGGGACGACGGCGACAACGTCTCCGGCCTGATGCAGATGGAGAACGACGCGATGGCGTTCTTCTTCGCCGGCCGCGCGGCGGCGCACGGCTCGCACGTTGAGACCGAGATCGTCGGCACCCGCGGCACCCTGCGCATCGCGTCCGTACCGACCGATTCGCTGGTCGAGGTCATGAGCAAGCACGGCGTATGCCGCGAGTGCTATCAGGACTTCATCACCCGTTGGCATGACGCTTACGTCACCGAGATGGAAGAGTTCTGCGACTGCGTCGCGACCGGCCGCAAGGCGACCCCGGGCGTCATCGACGGCACCCAGTCCACCAAGATCGCGTTCCGCTGCAAGGAGTCCTTCCTCAAGAACGAGCTGCTCACGCTGGACTGATCTAAACCTGACATCTTTATCGAACCATTTGCATCCTCTACCTATTCTCTCATGTGCTGAAACAGCAGGGGGACGGAGCGTTTTGCTCCGTCCCCCTGCTGTTTTATGCGGCAAAAACGGCCTGCCAATAAAGAAATGGCTGGATAAAAGCAAACCGCATCTTTTCACAGAAAAGATGCGGCAGTGTGTGGCGGAGAAGGTGGGATTCGAACCCACGTGACGTGTTACCGTCAACTCGATTTCGAGTCGAGCTCGTTATGACCACTTCGATACTTCTCCGTATTTTGCGCCTGCTTCACAGGTGCTTAATTATTTTATCATGCAGGCAGACAAAATACAAGGATTTTTTTCGTGAAATCGAAAATTTCTTCGCCTGCCGCTGCGCTGCAGATTTGCGCCGCGGTTTCCTTGATTTTGCAGGCGGGTTCGGATATAATAGGAGCAGAGAACAAGCGCATCCTGACATTAAGCCCGCGTTCTAAACGGGCTGCGTGAAAGGGGCCGCCGAACATGCTTTGCCAACCGGCTGCACCTTTTTTCTGCGGGTGCGCCGGTTGATTTTTTGTGAGGTGAAGCAAGCGAATGAAAACACGAGTCGCAGTAATGGGCATCATCGTGGAGGATACCGATTCGGTCGGTCAGCTCAACGCGCTGCTGCACGAATACGGCGCGTACATCATCGGGCGCATGGGCATTCCGTACCGCGAAAAGGGGATCCATGTCGTCTCGATCGCGATCGACGCGCCGCAGGACACGATCGCCGCCCTCTCGGGCAAGATCGGCGGCCTGCCCGGCATCAGCGTCAAAACCGCTTATTCCAACGTGACCGGCGATGACTGAGCGCATCCGTCAGCTGATCGACCGGCTGGAGCAGTCCCGCTCGCTGACCGTACCGGAATACGCCGAGCTGGTCGCCGGATACTCGGAGGAGGCCGCGGCCTGTCTGGCAGACAAGGCGCGCCGCGCCTGCAGCCGCGTATATGGAGACGCGGTCTTCATCCGCGGGCTGATCGAGATCGGCAACGTCTGCCGCAACGACTGCCTGTACTGCGGCATCCGGCACTCCAACCGCAACTGCGCACGCTACCGCCTTTCGGCGGACCAGATCCTGTCCTGCTGCCGGGAGGGCTATGCGCTCGGCTTTCGCACCTTTGTCCTGCAGGGCGGGGAGGACCCGTCGTTTTCCGTGGAGGCGGTGTGCGCGCTCGTCCGCGCGATCAAGGCGGAGTTTGCTGACTGCGCGGTGACGCTGTCGCTGGGCGAATATCCCACGGCGGCGTATCAGGCCATGTTTGACGCAGGGGCAGACCGCTATCTGCTGCGGCACGAGACGGCCGACCGCGCACACTACCAGTCGCTCCACCCGCCGGCGCTGTCGTTTGACAACCGGATGCGCTGCCTGCGCGACCTCAAGGCCATCGGCTTTCAGACCGGCTGCGGGTTCATGGTCGGCTCGCCCGGCCAGACTGCGCAGACGCTGGCCAAAGACCTGAAATTTGTCGAGACCTTCCGGCCGGCGATGTGCGGCATCGGGCCGTTCATCCCGCACAAGGACACCCCGTTTGGGGATCAGCCCGCGGGCAGCGTGCCGCTCACGCTCTATCTGCTGTCCATCCTGCGGCTCATCCAGCCGAACCTGCTCCTGCCTGCGACGACCGCGCTCGGCACGCTCCGATCGGACGGCAGGGAGCAGGGCATGCTCGCCGGGGCAAACGTCGTCATGCCAAACCTGTCCCCGCCGGACGCGCGGGAAAAATACACCTTATACAATGGCAAGCTGCACAGCGGCGCGGAATCCGCTCAGCATCTGGAGGAGCTGCGGCAGCGCATGGCCGCGATCGGCCGGCGCGTTGTGACAGACCGGGGTGACGCCGCGCCCGGCTGAAGTGATCCATCTGAAGGAAAGAAAAATCTGACCACAAGAAAG